>NZ_JCAKRX010000007.1:0-254129 GCF_059515225.1 Stenotrophomonas sp. CS3K5 | reverse complement strand
CGGCGACCGAGCTTACATGGACGTACTTGCAGCGTCCCCCGCAACCGGACCCCCCCGCCAACCCACGGAATGCCAGCTTTTCTATGTTGCTCCGGCTTCTGCGGGTGCAGGGCTGCAAGCCCTGCCCAACAATCCCCCCTCGTGCACAATGGGGCCGACCCCGCCTGGACCCCGTCCTGATGTCGAGCAAGCCGTATTCAGAAGCCTGCGAGCGCAACCGCGAGCCGATCGCCGCCGCACTCGACCCGTGGATGGGCGACCGTCATCGGCTGCTGGAAATCGGCAGCGGCACCGGCCAGCATGCGGCCTTCTTCGCCGAGCGCTGGCCCTGGCTGCGCTGGCAGCCCAGCGATCACCCGGACCACCTGCCCGGCATCGAGGCGTGGCGTGCCGAAGCGGCATTGCTGAACCTGCTGCCGCCGCTGGCGCTGCAGGTGGAACTGCCGCCGGCACCCGGCCTGTCGCTGCCCGAGGGCAGCACCTTCGACGCCGCGTTCAGCGCCAACACGCTGCACATCATGAGCTGGGACCACGTACAGGCGCTGTTCGCCGCGCTGCCGCCGGTGCTGCGCCACGGCACACTGCTGGCGGTGTACGGCCCGTTCAACTACGGCGGCCACTACACCAGCGACAGCAACGCGCAGTTCGATGGCTGGCTGAAGGCGCGCGACCCGCGCAGCGGCATCCGCGATAGCGAGGCTGTGCAGGCGCTGGCCGCGGACAACGGCTTCACCCGCCTGCGCGATGTGGCGATGCCGGCCAACAACCGGCTGCTGCTGTGGCGGCTGGGCTGAACCGCCGGTAGTGCCGGCCGCTGGCCGGCAATCGATGGCCAGGAACAGGCCGGCCAGCGGCCGGCACCACCTTCAAGCGACCTGCACGATATGCAGCGCCTTCGGGTTGCGCCACTGTGCCAGCAGCGCCGCTTCCCGCGCCTTGGCCTGGGCGAAATGCGCTTCCTTGACGTGACCGAAGCCACGGATGTGCTCGGGCACGCTGGCGATCTCCACCGCCAGCGACAGACGATCATCCTCCAGGCCGTCCAGCAGCACCTGCACCGTCGCCTCGTAGTCGGCAATCAGCTGGCGCTCCATGCGGCGCTCCTCGGTACGGCCGAACACATCGAGGCGCCCGCCACGCAGGAACTTCAGCTTCGCCAGCAGACCAAACGCCTTGAACATCCACGGGCCATACTCCTTCTTCAGCAGCCGGCCCTGCTCGTCCTTCTTCGCAAACAGCGGCGGCGCCAGGTGGAAGCGCAGCTGGTAGTCACCCTCGAACTGCTGCTGCAGGCGGCGCTGGAAGTCGCCGCTGGTGTACAGGCGGGCCACTTCGTACTCGTCCTTGTACGCCATCAGCTTGAACAGGTAGCGAGCCACGGTCTCGGTCAGCGCAGTGGAACCGCCGATGCGTTCGGCTTCGGCGGCGCGCACGCGCTCGACCAGGCTGCGGTAACGGTTGGCGTAGGCAGCGTCCTGGTACTCCACCAGGAACGCTGCACGGCGCTCGATCATTTCATCCAGCGAGCGCGACAGACGGGCGTCGTCCAGTGGCAGGAACGCCACGTCGCCGCCATGCGAGGGCAGGCCACGCAGTTCGCGTTCGTCGCCGGTGTTGCGCGGCGCCGCAGTGGCGCCCCACTCGTTGCCTTCCCACTCGCCCGGCGGCAGCGGGTGCAGCGGGCCCGGGGTGGATTCGGTATCGGTGTGGCGGTTGCGCACCAGGCCGGCGGCCTGCTGCACGGCCTGCGGATCGACGGCGGCCAGGCGGCCCCAGGCGAAGGCCTGCTGGTTCATCGCCACGGCGGCGCCGTTCAGTTCGATGGCACGCATCAGCGAGTCGAACGACAGCGGCACCAGGCCCTGCTGCCAGGCATAGCCCAGAATGAACAGGTTGGCGGCGATGGCGTCGCCCAGCAGCGCGGTGGCCAATTGGGTAGCATCGAGCAGCAACGGCTGCTGGCCGCCCAGCGCGACGCGCACGCCGGCAATGATGTCGGCCGCCGGGAACTGCATGTCCGGGCGCGTGGTGAAGGTACCCGGCATCGCCTCATAGGTGTTCAGCACCACCTGCGAACGGCCGGCGCGCACCTTCGACAGTGCCCAGTAGTCATTCACCACCACCATGTCGCAGCCCAGCACCAGGTCGGCCTCACCGGCGGCAATGCGTACGGCATGGATGTCATCGGGGCGCTGCGCGATGCGGATGTGCGTGGTCACCGCACCGCCCTTCTGCGCCAGGCCGGTCTGGTCCAGCACCGAAGCGCCCTTGCCTTCCAGGTGCCCAGCCATGCCCAGCAGCGCGCCGATGGTCACCACGCCAGTGCCGCCGACGCCGGTGATCAGGATGTTCCAGGGCTGTTCCAGCGTGCTGCGCACACTGGGTGCCGGCAGGTTGTCCAGCAGCGTGGAGGCATCGCGCTTGCTGCCCTTGCGCGGCTGGCCGCCGTGCACGGTGACAAAGCTCGGGCAGAAGCCATTCACACACGAATAGTCCTTGTTGCAGTTGGACTGGTCGATCTCGCGCTTGCGCCCGAACTCGGTTTCCTTCGGCAGCACCGACACGCAGAAACTCTTCTTGCCGCAGTCGCCGCAGCCTTCGCACACCAGCGAGTTGATCAGCACCCGCTTCTGCGGGTCTTCCAGCTTGCCGCGCTTGCGGCGGCGGCGCTTCTCGGTGGCACAGGTCTGTTCGTAGATCAGGATCGAGACGCCCTTCACTTCGCGCAGGCGCTTCTGCACCGCGTCCAGCTCGCTGCGGTCGTGGAACTCCACGTCGCTGGGGAAGTGCTCGCGCTGGCCGGTCCACTTGCCGATGTTGTCCGACAGCACCACGATGGTGTGGATGCCTTCGGCGCGCATCTGCCGCGCGATGTCGGGCACGCTCAGCGGGCCGTCCACCGGCTGGCCGCCGGTCATCGCCACCGCATCGTTGTAGAGAATCTTGTAGGTGATGTTGACGCCGGCCGCGACCGCCTGGCGGATCGCCAGCGAACCACTGTGGAAATAGGTGCCGTCGCCCAGGTTCTGGAACACGTGCGGGGTATCGGTGAACGGCGCCTGCCCGGCCCAGGTCACGCCTTCGCCGCCCATGTGGGTGAAGGTGTCGGTGCTGCGATCCATCCAGGTCACCATGTAATGGCAACCGATGCCGGCCAGCGCACGCGAGCCTTCCGGCACGGTGGTGGAGGTGTTGTGCGGGCAGCCCGAGCAGTAGTGCGGTACACGCGGGAAGCTGGCGCGCGGCAGGGCAAGCTCGGCTTCCTTTTCCTGCATCCACTGCAGGCGCTGCTCGATCGATTCGTTGTTGAAGAACTTCTGGATGCGGCGGCCGATCACGCCGGCGATGGTGGCCGGGGTCAGTTCACCGGTGGACGGCAGGATCCACTCGCCGCTCTCGTCGTACTTGCCGACGATGGACGGGCGCTGGCCCCAGCTGGCCGGCCAGTTGAAGAACTGTTCCTTCATCTGGCGCTCGATGAAGGCACGCTTTTCCTCCACCACGATGATGTCTTCCAGGCCCTGCGCGAAACGCGCGATGCCCTGCGGCTCCAGCGGCCAGGTCATGCCGACCTTGTACACGCGGATGCCGATGTCGGCGCAGGCCGCTTCGTCCAGGCCCAGGTATTCCAGCGCCTGCAGCACGTCCAGGTAGCTCTTGCCGGTGGTGACGATGCCCAGCCGCGCGCGCGGTGCGTCCATCACCACCTTGTCGATGCCGTTGGCGCGGGCAAAGGCCTGCGCAGCCTTCACCGCATAGCGGTGCAGGCGCATCTCCTGGTCCATCGGCGGGTCCGGCCAGCGGATGTTGAGGCCGCCGACGGGCATCTCGAAGTCCTCCGGCAGCACGATGCGGCGCGCCAGCGGATCGACCTGCACCGAGGCCGACGATTCCACCGTTTCGGCGATGGTCTTGAAGCCGACCCAGCGCCCGGTATAGCGGCTCATCGCCCAGCCGAGCAGGCCCATGTCGAGGATGTCCTGCACGCCGGCCGGATTCAGCACCGGCATCATCGCGCTGACGAATTCGTCTTCGCTGCCGTGCGGCAGGGTCGAGCTGCGGCAGGCATGGTCATCGGCGGCCAGCGCCAGCACGCCACCGTAGCGGGAGGTGCCCGCGGCATTGGCGTGCTTGAACACATCGCCGCAGCGGTCCACGCCCGGGCCCTTGCCGTACCACATGCCGAACACGCCCTGCACGTTGGCGCCGGGGAACAGGTTGGTCTGCTGCGTGCCCCACACCATGGTGGCGCCCAGGTCCTCGTTCAGGCCGGGGGTGAACTTCACTCTGGCCGCGTCCAGGTGCTTGCGCGCGCGCCACAGCTCCAGGTCGAAGCCGCCCAGCGGGCTGCCACGGTAGCCGCTGACGAAGCCGGCGCTGTCGATGCCTTCGGCGGCATCGCGCAGGCGCTGCATCAGTGGCAGCCGCACCAGCGCCTGCACGCCGCTCAGGTAGATCCGCCCCTCATTGCGGGTGTACTTGTGGTCGAGCGAGTACTCGCGGTCGATCAGGTCGGCGGAAGAGGGCGAAGTGAGTTGCGCGGTACTGGTCATGGCTGGCCCGGTAGGATCGGCTGGCACCGGCCGCGTGCGGGCACGCGACGGGAAAGGCGCGAATTGTAGCAGCGAGGCCCCGCAGCCCCCGGCACTCGCGCCGGCGGCCGTGCTGCGGTTAGGATCGGGGAGAGAGAGGGAGGCTGCGGTTGCAGCCTGGGGAGAAGGGATGTCAGTTTCAGCAAAGATCCTGGCCAGCGTGCTGCTGGTCTCGGGAACGGCCACTGCCTGGGCCGCGCCGGCGCTGCCGGCACCACAGGAGTTCTATTTCGACAGCGATGCGGCCGCGGTGCCGATGGTCGTGGTCCAGTCCGAGGGCGATACGCTGGTGGCGCAGCTGCTGAAGCAGCGCGAGCGTGGCCGCCGTGTGGTGGAGGCGACCGTACAGCTGGCGTCGGTGGCGATCGCCCAGGGCCGTACCGAACTGGGCGAACAGCTGTACCGCGAGGCGCTGAAGGACGCGCCGGTACAGGGCAGCCTGGGCCGTGGCGTGCGCTGGAATTACGGCTGGGACCTGCTGCGCCAGGGCCAGGCCGAGGCCGCGCTGGAACAATGGCAGGCCGCCGCCGGGGGCTCGTTGAGCAAACCGGCCTGGTTGCCACCCACCTACGCCCTGGCGTTGTGGCGGGCCGGCCAGAAGCAGGAGGCGGTGCGGTGGTATGCCGCGGCGGTGCGTACCGAGCCGGCGCAGTGGAGCGACAGCAGTCGCTATGCGCAGTTGCTGCCGCTGTGGCGTGACGACGAGCGCGCCTCGCTGGCCGAAGTGCAGCAGGCCTGGGCCGCAGCGCCGCCGGCCTGGCCCTGAGCGGGGCGGTTGCGCCGGGTTGCACCCGGCACCGGCAGAGGCAACGGCCGGAGCCGAAGCAATAGCAACAGCCGAAGCAACAGCGGGTTTACTGAAGGCGGCGGGCCGGTGTGGGTTGGCAGGACACGCCGTAAACCCCGCTCCGCGGTCCGGCCCAGCCGCTAGCGGCTGGGCGTTCGGGCGCTTGCGAAGCAGTGCTTCGCAAGCAAAGCGCCCTCACCCCTGGGGGCTCGTTGGCGCCATCCACGGCGCCAACGGTCCTGCCAACCCACACCGCCCCGCCTTCGACAGGTTCCGGCAGCTGTTGGTAGGTGTCGACCTTGGTCGACACGGTAGATCCACGCCATGCGTGGATGAATCCGCATCGGAACCGATTATTCGATATCTGATCCAAATGCAGCCGAGCACGGGCTCGGCTCTACAAAGAGCCGCCAGCCAAGCGGCTTTTGCTCCTGCTTTTGCTCCTCTCTTTTCTTTTCCGTGGCTGATCGCCAACGGAAACTGTCAGAGGCCGGGCGGGTAGGCTGCGCAGGGGCGTGAGCCGCATGGATGCGGCGACCGAGCTTACAGGGACGTACTTGCAGCGTCCCCTGCGCGGCCTACCCGCCCGGCCAACTGCGGCTGTTGCTTGCAGCGACCCACCACGAGGGGCTGCGCCGTTCGCGGGAACCTCAGTCGTCGGCGGAAACCGTCCGCCCCGAGGCCCACTCCCGCAATGCCGCCACCTGCTCGGCCATCAGCACCGACAGCGGCCGCGTCGCGCGGATCTCGTTCATCAGCAGCTCGGTATCCAGCGGCCGGCCCTCGGCGTGCGCCGCATACAGGCCGGCCACGATCGCCTGCTCGATCTCGGCACCGGAAAAGCCGTTGGCGGCAGCGGCCAGTGCCGGCAGCGCGAAGTCGTCGGCGTTGAGCTGGCGACGCCCCAGGTGCAGGCGCAACAGCTCCACTCGTACCTCCGGCGAGGGCAGGTCGACGAAGAAGATCTCGTCGAAGCGGCCCTTGCGCAGCAGTTCGGCCGGCAGCTCCTGCACCTGGTTGGCAGTGGCCACGATGAACACCGGTGCCTTGCGCTCGGCCATCCAGGTCAGCAGGTAGCCCAGCACGCGGCGCGAGACACCGCCGTCCTCGCCGCCCGTTGCCAGGCCCTTCTCGATCTCGTCCATCCACAGCACGCAGGGCGCCAGCTGCTCGGCCGAGGCCAGCGCCTGGCGCAGGTTGGCCTCGGTCTCGCCGTGGTACTTGTTGTACAGCGCGCCCACGTCCAGGCGCAGCAGCGGCACGCCGAAGCCGGCGGCCGTGGCCTTGGCCAGCATCGACTTGCCGCAGCCCTGCACGCCTAGCAGCAGCATGCCGCGCGGCGGGTCCAGCCCGGCCGGCGCCGAGCCGGCGATGAAGGCCACCCGGCGCTGGTTGATCCAGCGCTTGAGCCGGTTGGCGCCGGCCACATCGCCAAAACGCGCGCTGTCATGCTCGAAGAACAGGTGGCCGCTGCGGTTGAGCAGCTCGAACTTCAGCCGTGCCAGCTGCGGCAGGTCGTCGTCGCGCAGCGCACCGTCGGCATAGATCAGCTGGCGCGCGATGCGGCGCGCATCGACCAGGCTCAGGCCCTGCAGGTTCTTCAGGATCTTCTTCACCGCCTCGCTGTCGACCTCCACGCGCCGGCCGCCGTGTTCACGGGCGTAGGCGTCGGCCTCTTCGCGCAGCATCTTCAGCAGCGCGTTGGCATCGGGCAGGCGCGGGTTGAAGCGCACCGCCAGCGCTTCCAGCTCGGCCGGCAGCTCGACCTTGGCGCCGATCAGCACCAGCACGTGCGGCTCGCTGTGGCGGCGCTGGATCAGGTCGCGCAGGGCGCGCTGGTGGCTGGCGTAACCCAGGTAGGGGTGGAAATCGAGCAGCAGGTACACCCCGCGCTGCTCGGCCTGGCGGATCATCTGCAGCGCCGCGCTGGCATCGGGTGGCCCGACCGGCGGGTCTTCGCTGTCCAGGTCGATGCGGCGCAGGCCCTCGGTGATCGACCAGCGGTGCAGGGCCCGCCACACATGCATCAACGTCTGCCGGAACAGTTCGACGATACGACCCTCGTCCTGGGTTTCAATCACGATCAGGGGGGTATTGGCGCGGATCAGTGCGCTCAGGTCCTGCAGTTCGCTCATGCCGGTTCGATCCTTCGGGGGCGCCACGATAGCAAAGGCGGCGGCCACGGGTTCAGCACGGCGCTACCTTCCGTCACCACCGCCGGTGTACGCTCGGGGCACGTACCCGGAAGCGAGGCTGGCATGAAGACGATCCTGGTGGCCGGTTCCAAGGGCGGGGTGGGCAAGACCACCGTCGCCACCCACCTGGCCGCGTACGCGGCATTGCAGGGCAAGGCCACGGTGATCGCCGATGCCGACCCGCAGGGCTCCAGCACCCGCTGGGCACAACGCCGTGCCGGGCTGGAAAGCGCGGTGCTGCCGATCGATGTGTATCGGAAGAAGCAGTGGGCACAGAAGCTGCCCGACGGCACCGATACCGTCATCATCGATGCACCGGCCGGCGCGCTGGCCGACGATATCCCCCATTTCCTCGACGCAGCCGACGCGGTGGTGGTGCCGGTGCTGCCCTCGGCGCTGGACATCGAGGCCATCGTCGGCTTCCTCAACAGCCTGGCGCAGAACCCGCGCGTGCACAGCCGCAAGCTGCCGGTCGGGCTGGTCCTCAACCGCACCAAGCCCTGGACCCAGACCTCGCAGCAGGCGTTGCAGATGCTGGCCGAATGGCCCTACCCGGTGGTGGCGCAGCTGCGCGACAGCCAGAGCTATGTGGTCATGACCGGCCTGGGCCGCAGCCTGTTCGATTACCGTTCGGCACAGGTGCGTGAACACCAGGCTGACTGGGAACCCCTGCTGTCCTGGTTGAAGCTGTGACGCGTGCGTCACTCCTGTTGCTGCACCCTCCTTCCCATGGAAACCCGCGATGCGTGAACTGATCCTGCTGCGCCATGCCCATGCCGAACCGGCCACGCCCGGCCAGGCCGACCTCGACCGGCCGTTGTCGCCGGTGGGGCTGGCCGAGGCCGAAGCCGCCGGCAAGTGGCTGAAGGAAAACAACCTGCTGCCGGACTGCGTGCTGTGTTCGCCGGCGCGGCGCACCCGCGAGACCCTGGAAGCCGTGCTGGCCACCATCGGCTACGTGGAAAAGCGACTGGAAGACCGTATCTACGAGGCCACGCCCGGCACGCTGGCCGCGCTGGTGGACGACCGCCGCGATCTCGACCGCGTGCTGATCGTCGGCCACAACCCGGGCCTGGAGCGCCTGGTGGCGCTGATGACCGAAGGCAGCAGCAGTGACTACCGCGGCATGCCGCCGGCCGGCATCGCCGTGCTCGGCTTCCCGCGTGAGGCCTCGATCGAACCGGGCGTGGCCAGCCTGAACGCGTTCTGGTGGCCGTGATCCGATGAGCCTGGCGCGGCGCGGCCACTTCCTGCTGCCCGCGCTGCTGGCCTGGGGGCCGGCCTGGGCGGCGGCGCCCCCGCCAACCCCGTTGCCGCCGGTGGTGGCCGAGGCGCAGCGCGTGCTGCGCCTGGATACCGAGCGTTCGCGGATCGGGTTCGAGGTGCGCACCCGCTTCGGCCAGCGCATCGAAGGGGTGTTCCCGCACTTCGAGGGGCGCATCGAGATCCTGTCCGATGGCCGTCACCAGGTGCATCTGAAGATGTTCACCCGTTCGGTGGAGATCCCGGGCAAGGCACGCTACACCGGCTGGATGCGCGGCGAGGAGTTCTTCGATGCCGGGCGCCACCCGGTGGTCGAGTTCGACTCGTTGCCGTACTGGCCCGAGACCGTGGAACAGGGCGGCGACATCAATGGCCGGCTGACCCTGCGCGGCATCAGCCACCCCGAGGCGCTGAGGGTGGAGAAGGCGGACTGCGCCCGGCCGGGCTATGATTGCGACGTCGTCAGCCGCGGTACCGTGCAGCGAGGCCGGTATGGAATGGACAGCTGGCAGCTTGCCTTGAGTGACCGAGTGACCTTCGTATTGCGAGCGCGCCTGAGCGAGGCGCCGAAGCCGTGAACCTGCTGCTGCGTGTACTGGCGCTGGCAACCGTGTTGCTGGGCAGCGGCTGCGCGTCGCTGTCGCATGCCGAGCGTGACCGTGCCGAAGCGATCGCCGTGCAGGCGCGCTCGAGCGTGGTCGAGTGCACGCGGGCTGACCGCTGCGCGCAGGACTCACCACTGCGGGCGCTGGCCGGCCGCGCGTTCACCGAATCCACCCCCGAACATCCACGCCACTACGCCACCCTGCTGGACGAAGGCGAGGGTGCGCTGGTGGCGCGACTGAACCTGCTGCGCAGCGCCACCCGCAGCATCGACCTGCAGACCTACATCTTCGACAAGGACGATAGCGCCCGGCTGGTCATCGACGAACTGCTGGCCGCTTCGCGCCGGGGGGTGAAGGTGCGCGTGCTGATCGACCAGCTCTCGGCGATCTCCGACCTGCAGATCCTCGGCGCGTTGTCCGGCGCCCACCAGAACTTCCAGCTGCGGGTCTACAACCCGACCTTCGGCAAGGCCCGGCTGAACTACTTCGACTATGCCGGCAGCGTGCTGTGCTGCTTCCGCCGCTTCAACCAGCGCATGCACAACAAGCTGCTGGTGATCGATGATGCGATCGGCGTGGTCGGTGGCCGCAATTACCAGGACGACTATTACGACTGGGACCGCGAGTACAACTTCCGCGACCGCGACGTGATGATCGCCGGGCCGGAGGCGCGTGCCATGGCCGCCAACTTCGATGCGTTCTGGCGTGCCCAGCGCAGCGTGCCGGCCGAACGCCTGAACGATGTCGGCCGCACCCTGCTGCGCGAGGGCGTGCCAACGCTGCCGCCGGCCACCTTCCGCCGCCCGGAACGGGTGCAGCGGGTCAGTGCCGAAGCCAATGACATGGACTTCGTCACCCGTTCCTTCGTCGATACCGCGCTGCCGGTCGCTTCGGTGCGCTACGTCGCCGACCTGCCGCGCAAGCACCGCCGCGAGCAGGCCGATGCGCCGCTGGCCGGGCAGCATGTGACCGAGCCGCAGCTGGATGCGCTGATTGCCGGTGCGCAGCACGAAGTCATCCTGCAGACGCCCTACCTGGTGCTGTCCAAGCCGGCCCAGGCGCTGTTCCGCGAGCTGCGCAAGCGCCCCGAGCCACCGCGCGTGGTGGTGTCCAGCAACAGCCTGGCGGCCACCGACAACCCGATCGTGTACGCGCTGTCCTACAAGTACAAGCGGCGCAACCTGCGCGAACTGGGCTTCAACATCTTCGAGTACAAGCCGTTCCCGCTGGATGCGCCGGTCGACTACCGCAACCTGCTGCCCGATCCGATCGCCGCGCCCGAGGCCGACCACGAGGACGGCCGCAATCCGCTGATCGGCGGCAGTGCGGCCGGCAGCAATGCCGGCGGCGGCGGTAGCTCCGCGCCCGAGGCCAGCGCCAAGGGCCCGGTGAACCCGCGCACCGGCAGTGCCTACCAGAATGCCCGCGAGCGCCGCCGCGCCGCCGGCAGCGAGGTTGAAACGCGCCTGCTGCGCACCGAGACGCGGCCCTCGTTCCTGGGCAGCAAGGCGGTCAACAAGCCGTTGCCGGTCACCCGCAAGGGTGCGCGCATGGGTCTGCATGCCAAGTCACTGGTGGTCGATCGCCGCATCGGCGTGGTCGGCACGCACAACTTCGATCCGCGCAGCGAGAACTACAACACCGAAGGCGCGGTGATCATCGACGACCCGGTGTTTGCCGAGCAGCTGGCGCAGAGCATCCTGCGCGACACCCATCCGCAGAACGCGTGGACGGTGGCGCCGCGGGCCAAGCCGCCGGTGCTGTCGGGCTTGAACTACAGCGTCGGCAAGGCCTCCGAGGCCCTGCCGATTCTCGACTTCTGGCCGTGGCGCTATGCCACCGACTACGAGTTCAAGCCGGGCCCGGACTGCCCGCAGCCGCTGCCGCGGCAGAGCCCGGATTTCCACCGCTGCTACGTCGCCGTCGGTGACTTCCCCGAGGTCAACGTCGGCCCGAAGTGGCTGCTGGTACGCATGCTGACCGCATTCGGGGCCGGCCTCGTTCCCATTCTCTGAAGGTACCCGCATGACCCAGGTGTTCCGCGAAGCCGTTTCCATCGAGCAGCTCAACGCGCTCAGCCACAACACCGCGATCCAGTCGCTGGGCATCGTCTTCAGCGCCGCCGGCGAGGACTGGCTGCAGGCCACCATGCCGGTGGACGAACGCACCCGCCAGCCGTACGGCATCCTGCACGGCGGCGCCTCGGTGGTGCTGGCCGAGACCCTGGGCAGCAGCGCCGGCAACCTGTGCGTGGATACTGCCAGGCAGATCTGCGTGGGCCTGGAGATCAACGCCAACCATGTGCGTGCGGTGCGCTCGGGCACGGTCACCGGCACCGCTCGCGCCCTGCATGTGGGCCGCAGCACCCAGCTGTGGGAGATCCGCATCGAGGACGACCAGGGCCGCCTGGTGTGCATCTCGCGGCTGACCCTGGCAGTGGTGGCCGCTGGCCACGGCTGAGCCCCGGCCGGGCCGGTGACGGCGGCAGAACCCAGCGTTCCCCGCCGATTGCCCCGGTCGATCACGTTTATGGCCTAAATCGGCTGGCAGCGATGACGGCCCTCCGGTATCGTGCGCGGATGACTTCCCCCACTCCGGCCCCCCGCGGCGGCGTGGCGCGTGTGTGCCGTTACCTGTACCGCGTACCGCTGCTGTTGGTCCACATCATCGTGTTCCTGCCGCTGACCCTGATCGGCATGCTTGCGCCGTGGGCGAACCTGCGCGTGGGCCAGGACCGGCTCGGTGCCAAGGTGGTGAACTGGTGGCAGGGCGGCCTGATGTGGGTGTTCGGCTTCCGCCTGTCGCGCGTCGGCCAGCCGCTGCCGGGCGCCGTGCTGTTCGTCGCCAACCATGTCAGCTGGGTTGATATCTGCATCCTGCACAGCCAGCGCATGATGGGCTTCGTCGCCAAGCGCGAGATCGCCAGCTGGCCGCTGGTGGGCTGGCTGGCCGCACGCGGGCAGACCATCTTCCATCAGCGTGGCAACACCGAATCGCTGGGTGGCGTGATGCAGGTGATGGCCGATCGCCTGCGCGAAGGCAAGGCCGTGGGCGTGTTCCCGGAAGGCCGCACCCGCGGTGGCCATGAAGTCGGCCCGTTCCATGCGCGCATCTTCCAGGCCGCAGTGGAAACCGGCGTGCCGGTGCAGCCGGTGGCGCTGGTGTATGGCGTGCAGGGTGATGCGCAGACGATTGTCGCCTTCGGCCCGAGCGAGAGTTTCTTCGCCAATTTCCTGCGCCTGCTCGGTGAGCCGGCGCGACGTGCGGAAGTGCACTTCCTGGCGCCGATCGGCGCCCAGGACCTGGAAGGCCGTCGGCGTATCGCGGAAACCTCGCGCGCGCGCATCGTGGCGGCCATGAGCACCGGGTGAGGACGCGGTGGCCCTGATTCCGCCACCTGTCCTGGACGCCGGCACGCCGACGCTGCATGCGGCCGATTACCAGCCGCCGCGCTGGCTGCGCAATCCGCATCTGCAGTCGATGCTCAGCTCCAGCCGCATGCGCCTGCAGCGCGGGCTGCTGCTGCTGGCCGCCACCGGTGCGGTCAGCGAGGAACTGATTCTCGACGGTGGGGAAGGGGTGCGCCTGCAGGGCTGGCACAGCCACATCGAAGGCCGCGAACCCAAGGGCATGGCGCTGCTGCTGCACGGCTGGGAAGGCAGTGCCGAATCCAGCTACATGCGCATGGCGGCTGCGCGCATGGTCGAGCAGGGCTTCGACGTGGTGCGGCTGAACTTCCGCGATCACGGCAATACCCACCATCTCAACCGCGGCATCTTCCACTCCAACCTGATCGACGAAGTGGTGCATGCCGCCGGCGATATCGCCCAGCGCTGGCCGCAGCTGCCGCTGGTGGCGGCCGGCTACTCGCTGGGCGGCAACTTCGTGCTGCGCCTGGCCCTGCGTGCGCCGGCCGCCGGTGTGCCGCTGCTGCGCGTGGCCTCGGTATGCCCGGTGCTGGATCCGGCGCTGACCATGCAGAGCATCGAGAACGGCCCGGCGATGTACGACTGGTACTTCCGCCGCAAGTGGGCCGGCTCGCTGCGCCGCAAGCGCGACCTGTTCCCCGAGCTCAGCGACTGCGACGACCGCGTCCTGAAGCTGGACATCCGCGCGCTGACCGCCTGGCTGGTCGAACGGCACACCACCTTCGGTTCGCTGCAGGCCTATTTCGACGGCTACTCGATCGCCGGAGACCGCCTGTCCGGCCTGCAGGTGCCGGCCGACATCCTGATGGCCCAGGACGACCCGGTGATTCCGTACTCGACCTTCAACGGCTGGCAGCTGCCGCACCATGCGCACCTGGAGACCGCCTGCTGGGGGGGGCACTGCGGCTTCCTGGAAAACTGGCGTGGCGACGGCTTCTCCGAACGCTGGGTGGCACAACGCCTGCAACGGGTGCTGCCCGGCTGAACCGGCACGGGCACGCAGGCCGCTACAATGCGGGTTTGCCCTTGAACCGGACCGCCATGCAAGACCAGATCATCCAAGCGTTGCGCCAGAACGAGACCGGCCAGGCCGTGCAGCTGGCCCAGGCGTGGACCCGTGATGAACCCGGCCAGGCCGAGGCCCACCGCTGGCTGGCGCTTGCGCTGCAGCAGCAGGGCAATGCCGCCGAGGCGATGGACGCCCTGCAGCAGGCCCTGCAGCTGGCCCCCGACAATGCGCAGCTGCACCTGCAGCATGCCGGCCTGCTGCTGGCGCTGCACCAGATCGAAGGGGCCGGCGAGGCGTTGTCGCGCACCACCGGGCTCGACCCGAACGCCTTCACCGCCTACCTGATGCAGGCCCACCTGGCGATCGGCCGCAACGATTTCGACGAGGCCCAGCGCCTTTCCGCGCTGGCTGCGCGGGTTGAACCGGAGCATCCGGAACTGCTGATCATCGATGGCATGATCGCGCTGCGCCGCGATGATGCCGACCGTGCGCTGGCGTTGCTTGCCGCCGCCAACAAGGCGCTGCCCAACGACATCCGCGTGCTGTACGCACTGGGCTTCGCCTACCTGGGCAAGGACATGCTGGCCTTTGCCGAGCAGGCCTTCCGGCGTGTGCTGGAGTTGAACCCGGCCATCGGTTCGCTGCATGGCCTGGTGGTGCAGCTGGCATTGCGCCAGGGCAATCTGGACGCGGCGGCCGAAGCCATGCAGGTCGCCCTGCAGCAGCCCGGCCAGGACACGCCGTCGATGCGGCGCCTGGCCGGCGAACTGGCGCTGGCCAGCGGCCAGCCGTTGCAGGCGCTGGAGCACCTGCTGCCGCTGCTGGAACTGCTGCCTGGCGACCGCCAGGTGCTGCAGCTGCTGCTGATGTCCTGGCAGCGCCTGGGCCGCGATGACGAGGCGCGCGCGCGCCTGGACGCCGCGCTGGAACAGCAGCCGCAGCTGCACGACCTGTGGCTGGCCCGGCTGGCGGTGGAAGACGTGGGCAGCCCGACGGCCGCGGCGACCGTCGAGCGCTGGATGGACGCGATGCCGGGTCATCTGCCGGCACTGGAAGCACGCCTGCGCCTGCATGACATGGTGGGTGAGCACGAACAGGCCGAAGCGATCGCCGAGCGCATCGTCAGCCTTGAGCCGGGCCGCGTCAGCGGTGAAACCCGCCTGGTGGAAGGCCTGCTGCAACGCGATCCGGCCGCGGCCGTGGCGCGCGTGCAGGCGTTGATCGACAGCGCGCCCGAAGCGCATCGCGCCGACCTGCGTACCTGGCTGGGCGAGATCCAGGATCGCGCCGGGCAGCCCGAGCAGGCCTTGCAGACGTGGCTGGCACTGCAGACCGAGCAGGCACCGCAGCGCCTGCCGCTGCCGCCGCAGGCCAAGGCGCCGCCGAGCTGGCCGGACAAGGGCGAGATCGACGCTGAAGCCAGCTCCGCGCCGATCTTCCTGTGGGGCGCGCCGGGCTCGGGCGTGGAGCGTGTGGCGACCGGCTTGGCCGCCGCCAGCCCGGTGCTGCGCAGCGACCGGTACACCAACACGCCGCCGGACGATGCCTTCCAGAACTACCACACGCTGCAGGACCTCGCTTCGGGCGTGCTGACTCCGGAGCGGCTGGTGCAGCGCTGGCGCGAGCAGCTGCCCGCGCGCGGCGTGCAGGGCGATGCGGTCATCGACTGGCTGCTGTGGTGGGACAACGCCCTGCTGTGGGCGCTGCGCCCACAGTTGCCGCAGGGCCGCCTGCTGGTGGTGCTGCGTGACCCGCGCGACATGCTGCTGGACTGGGTGGCCTACGGTGCCGCCGCACCGCTGGCGATGACCTCGCTGGCCGAAGCCAGTGAATGGCTGGCGCGTGCGCTGGCCCAGGTCGCCACCCTGCACGAGGAAGACCTGTACCCGCAGGTGCTGCTGCGCATCGACCAGATCGGCAACGATCCGCATGCCATGGCTGACCTGCTGGGCCGCCTGTTCGAACGCCCGATGCCGCCGGCCGCACAGCTGGGCGCACCGCGCTTCCCGCCGGGCCACTGGCGCAATTACCGCGACGTGATGAGCGCCGCCTTTGCCAAGCTCACCCCGATCGCGGTGCGCTTGGGTTATCCGGAGGAGTGAACCGATGACGATGCAACTGAGCAGCCAGAGCCTGACCAACGGCGCACCGATCGACCGCGCGTTCGCCGCCGGCGATGCCGCAGGCTTCGCCCCGGACCGCAATCCGCACCTGGCCTGGAGCGGCGCGCCGGACGGCACCCGTTCGTTCCTGCTGGTGTGCGTGGACCCGGACGTGCCGACCGTGCCGGAGACGGTCGGCCGCAGTGACATCAGCGTGCCGCGCGACCAGCCGCGCTGCGACTTCGTGCACTGGGTGATGGCCGACATCCCGGCCTCGGTGCAGGAGATTGCCGCCGGCAGCTGCAGCGACGGGTTCGTGGTGAAGGGCAAGACCGCCCCGGCCGGCCCCGCCGGCAGCCGTCAGGGCCTGAACGATTTCACCGGCTGGTTCGCCGGCAACCCGGACATGGCCGGTGATTACCTGGGCTACGACGGCCCGTACCCGCCGTTCAACGACGAGCGCCTGCACCGCTATTTCTTCCGGGTGTTCGCGCTGGACGTGGCGTCGCTGGAATTGCCGGCGCGCTTCACCGCCGCCGACGCCTACCGTGCCATGCACGGCCACGTGCTGGCCGAAGCGGCGCTGCACGGCACCTACACGTTGAACCCGGCGCTGGGCTGACGCTGCCTACCCGGTAGTGCCGGCCGCTGGCCGGCACAGCAGCCAACGAAGAAGGGCGGCCTCTCGGCCGCCCTTCTGACGTCAGCCGACTGACAGTCGGCTCTACATCACTTCTCGATGGCCGACTCGACCACCATGTCCAGCACGTACGCCTGCGACGGCGCATCGGCCGGCGGGTTCTTCACTTCGTAGCGCTTCACGCGCACCACGTTGCGCACGCCGTCTTCGTGGGTGTAGCCCTCGATGTTGCCGTAGAAGTTCTCGAACTTGCCCGGCTCGCCCTGCTTCAGGCCCTTGTCGTCGAACTTCACTTCGCGCACCTGCAGGCACTGGTAGTCCGGGATCAGCGGGTGCGAGCACTTCTCGGTCTTGGCCGCCACTTCCAGGAACACGGTTTCGCCGGCACCGCCGTAGCGGGTTTCGGCGGTCGGCTCCGGGTTGAACACCAGCACCTCGCCCTTGGCGGTGGTCAGGGTCAGCTTGCCATCGGCATCCTGCTCGGCCTTCAGCTCGCCCTGCAGGCGGCTCGACACGGCCTCGTCCAGCGCCATCAGCGCCTTGTCGGTGCAGGCCATCATGGTCGAGGCCATCGCACTGACCGTCAGCTTGCCGTCGGCCAGGGTGTAGCCACCGCCCATGCGGTTGCAGGTGTTGCTGACCGACAGGCGGCCGTCAACGAAGTCCAGGGTGACCGGCTTGTCTTCGCGGGCGAACAGCGCATCGATGCGCTTGCCGTCGGCGCCGGTGGCCTGCTGCAGCAACCAGTGCTGGCTCTGCAGGCGCTGCGCATCCAGGTGCGCCAGCGTCTGCTGGTCTGCTGCCTTGGTCGCGGCCGGGGCCAGATCGTCGCCGCCGTTGCCGGCCGGGGCCGGGGTCTGGCTGCAGGCGGCCATCAGGGCCAGCGGGAGGAGCAGGGTGAGCTTGCGGTTCATGGTGATTCTCCTTGGGGAACCGTGGGGGAAACGGGGTGGGGCCGGCAACGGGGTTGCCGCGCCCCGGCGCGGTTCAGCTGCCGGACGGCAACCACAGCAGCAGCGCCACGCCCAGCGCGATGCGGTACACGGCGAAGGCGGTGAACCTGTGCGACTTGATGTAGCCCATCAGCCACTTCACTACGACGAAGCCGGTGACGGCTGCGGCAAGGAAGGCCACGCCCACCTCGGTCCAGTTCTCGCTGCCCAGCTGCCCGGCCTTGGCCATTTCCAGGAAGGTGTAGGCGCTGGCGGCGAACATGGTGGGAATGCCGACCAGGAACACGAACTCGGCAGCCGCCGCGCGGCGGCTCAGGCCCAGCAGCATGGCCAGGAAGATCGCCGAGGCCGAGCGCGAGGTGCCGGGGAACACGCCGGCCACCACCTGCGCCAGGCCCACGCCGATCGCCACCGTCCAGGTCACCTGGTCACGGTCGGGCAGGCGCGCGGTGTAGGCCTCCACCAGCAGCATCCAGATGCCCCCGATGATCAGCGCCCAGGCGACCGGGCTGACCGTTTCCGGCAGCGACCAGCCCGCCTTGCGCACCACCAGGCCCACCACGGCGGTGACCAGGAACGCGGCGCCCAGCTTGAACACGTAGTCGCGGTTCTCGCGCTGGCCGAAGCCGGTGGCCAGCTGCAGCAGGCGCTGGCGGAACACCAGCACCACGGCCACGATCGCGCCGGCCTGGATGACGATGTTGAAGAAGTCCGAACGGGCACCCAGCCAGTGCTGGGCGATGAGCAGGTGGCCGGTGCTGGAGATCGGCAGGAACTCGGTGAGGCCTTCGAGGATGCCCAGCAGCAGGGCGGAGAGCAGGTCGGACATGGACGGTGCGGGCACGCGCGGCAGGAGGAAAGTAGGCCGAGAGGATAGACGATCCATGCTGCACCAAACGGGTGCGTCTGGTGATCGGTGCACCCGTTTGGTGCGCACCGTTCCGCACCCGCATGGGGCGGCCTTT
Source organism: Stenotrophomonas sp. CS3K5 (assembly GCF_059515225.1). Taxonomy (NCBI): domain Bacteria; kingdom Pseudomonadati; phylum Pseudomonadota; class Gammaproteobacteria; order Lysobacterales; family Lysobacteraceae; genus Stenotrophomonas; species Stenotrophomonas sp. CS3K5. The sequence goes on along the minus strand of NZ_JCAKRX010000007.1, from coordinate 235,590 downwards.
TTGAAATCAATGACTTGCAGCCTGCGAAAAGTTGGCACGGTCGTTGCTGTACCTCAGCAGGCATTCATCCCCATCCGAGGTCGTACCGATGTCCGTGGAAAACGTTGAGAAGCTGATCAAGGACAACCAGATCGAATTCGTCGATCTGCGCTTTGTCGACATGCGTGGTGTCGAGCAGCACGTGACCTTCCCGGTCAGCATCATCGAGCCGTCGCTGTTCGAAGAAGGCAAGATGTTCGATGGCAGCTCGATCGCCGGCTGGAAGGGCATCAACGAGTCGGACATGGTGCTGCTGCCGGACCCGGCCAGCGCCTACGTCGATCCGTTCTACGCCGATCCGACCCTCGTGATCAGCTGCGACATCCTCGACCCGGCCACCATGCAGCCGTACGGCCGCTGCCCGCGCGGCATCGCCAAGCGCGCCGAGGCCTACCTGAAGTCCTCCGGCATCGCCGAAACCGCGTTCTTCGGCCCGGAGCCGGAATTCTTCATCTTCGATTCGGTCCGTTTCGCCAATGAAATGGGCAACACCTTCTTCAAGGTCGACTCCGAGGAAGCCGCCTGGAACAGCGGCGCCAAGTACGACGGCGCCAACAGCGGCTATCGCCCGGGCGTGAAGGGCGGTTACTTCCCGGTGCCGCCGACCGACACCCTGCACGACCTGCGCGCTGAAATGTGCAAGACCCTGGAACAGGTCGGCATCGAAGTGGAAGTGCAGCACCACGAAGTGGCCACCGCCGGCCAGTGCGAAATCGGCACCAAGTTCAGCACCCTGGTGCAGAAGGCCGACGAACTGCTGCGGATGAAGTACGTCATCAAGAACGTCGCCCACCGCAACGGCAAGACCGTCACCTTCATGCCCAAGCCGATCGTCGGCGACAACGGCAGCGGCATGCACGTGCACCAGTCGCTGTCCAAGGGCGGCACCAACCTGTTCTCCGGCGACGGCTACGGCGGCCTGAGCCAGCTGGCGCTGTGGTACATCGGCGGCATCTTCAAGCACGCCAAGGCGATCAACGCCTTCGCCAACTCGGGCACCAACAGCTACAAGCGTCTGGTGCCGGGCTTCGAAGCGCCGGTGATGCTGGCCTATTCGGCGCGCAACCGTTCGGCCTCGTGCCGCATTCCGTGGGTCTCCAACCCGAAGGCGCGCCGCATCGAAATGCGCTTCCCGGACCCGATCCAGTCCGGCTACCTGACCTTCACCGCGCTGATGATGGCCGGCCTGGACGGCATCAAGAACCAGATCGACCCGGGCGCACCCAGCGACAAGGATCTGTACGACCTGCCGCCGGAAGAAGAAAAGCTGATCCCGCAGGTCTGCTCCTCGCTGGACCAGGCGCTGGAAGCGCTGGACAAGGACCGCGAGTTCCTCAAGGCCGGTGGCGTGATGAGCGATGACTTCATCGACGGCTACATCGCGCTGAAGATGCAGGAAGTGACCAAGTTCCGCGCGGCCACCCACCCGCTGGAATACCAGCTGTACTACGCCAGCTGACCGGACGCGATGGCGGTGGGCTCCCCCCTCCCGCCCGCCGCCATCGCTTCGGTTTTCGCGGCTGGGGAGCCGCGAGGCGGGCCGTGTGCCCGCCTTGGTAGAGCGGACTGTTGGTCCGCTGATCCAGGGGCAAGAGAGAGACCGGATACGCGACCAGGGCTGCCCTCCCTCCCGCGTCGGTCGTGCAAGGAGAGAGGCACGGCCGTCCCGGCCCAGTACGTGTCCGGTGCAACAGCCACGGCCATCACCGTGATGGCCCGTGGTTGCCTGAAGCCAACGCGCACTGGCGCGCTGGCCCCATCCACCATCGGGACATGCGCATGAAACTGATCTCCGCCATCATCCGACCGTTCAAGCTCGACGAGGTCCGCGAGGCCCTGTCCGATGCCGGCGTGTCGGGCATCACCGTGACCGAAGTGAAAGGCTTCGGCCGCCAGAAGGGCCACACCGAGCTGTATCGCGGCGCCGAGTACGTCGTCGATTTCCTGCCCAAGATCAAGATCGAAACCGTGGTCACCGACGAGCGCGCCGACGCGGTGATCGAAGCGATCCAGTCGTCGGCAGGCACCGGCAAGATCGGTGACGGCAAGATCTTCGTCACCGCCGTCGAACAGGTCATCCGCATCCGCACCGGCGAAATCGGTGCCGACGCGCTGTAACCCCCTTCCGGAGACTCCCCCATGAAGATGCGCCTTCTCACCGGGTGGCAAGCCCGGTTCCACCTGGTGTGCCTGTTGATGCTGCTCAGCGCGCTGGCCGTCGGTGCCTGGCCGGGCAGTGCCCACGCCCAGGCCCAGGTCTCGCCGCTGCCGAGCGAAAGCGTGGCCGTTGAACCGCTGCAGGCCCCGGCCGCAGCCGCACCGGCGGCCGTTGAAGCAGCTGCGCCTGCGTTCGACCACGGCGACGTGGCCTGGATGCTCACCTCCACCCTGCTGGTGCTGCTGATGGTGGTGCCGGGCCTGGCGCTGTTCTACGGCGGCCTGGTGCGCTCGAAGAACGTGCTGTCGGTGCTCAGCCAGATCCTGGTGGTGTTCTCGCTGGTGCTGCTGCTGTGGGTGGCCTACGGCTACAGCGCAGTGTTCAGTGCCGGCAATCCGTTCTTTGGCTCGTTCACCGAATTCGCCTTCCTCAAGGGCTTCACCCCCGAGTCGGTGGGCAACACGCCGATCAAGGGCCTGCCGGACTATCTGTTCGTCGCCTTCCAGTCGACCTTCGCCGGCATCACCACCGCGCTGATCGTCGGTGCCTTCGCCGAACGCATCAAGTTCCGCGCGGTGCTGCTGTTCTCGGCGCTGTGGTTCACCCTCAGCTACATCCCGATGGCGCACATCGTCTGGGGCGGCGGCTACCTGGGTGAGCTGGGCGCGATCGATTTCGCCGGTGGCACCGTGGTCCACATCAACGCCGGCGTCGCCGGCCTGGTCGCCGCATGGTTCGTCGGCAAGCGCCTGGGTTACGGCCAGACCGCACTGAAGCCGCACAACGTGCCGTTCACCTATATCGGCGCGATGCTGCTGTGGGTGGGCTGGTTCGGCTTCAATGCCGGTTCGGCGGCCGCCGCCGATACCGTGGCCTCGCTGGCCTTCCTCAACACCGTGCTGGCCACTGCCGCAGCGGTGCTCGGCTGGACGCTGGTGGAAGCGATCAGCAAGGGCAAGCCGTCGGCACTGGGCGCGGCCTCGGGCGCGGTGGCCGGCCTGGTCGGCATTACGCCGGCATGTGGCACGGTCGGCCCGCTCGGCGCGATCGTGATCGGTTTCGTGGCCGGCGTGGTCTGCGTGTGGGGCGTCACCGGCCTCAAGCGCCTGCTGAAGGTGGACGACACCGCCGACGTGTTCGGTGTGCACGGTGTTGGCGGCATCGTCGGCGCGATTCTCACCGGCGTGTTCAGTGCGCAGTCGCTGGGCGGCACCAAGGCCGATCTGGATATCGGGCACCAGGTCTGGGTGCAGGTGGTCAGTGTTGGCCTGACGGTGCTGTGGTCGGCGGTGGTGACCGCGGTCATCCTGTTGCTGGTAAAGGTAGTGGTCGGCCTGCGCGTGACCGAAGAGGCCGAACGTACCGGGCTGGATGTCACCTCGCACGGCGAATCGGCCTACGAGGCCTGAGGTGGCGGCGGGCGGCCCTTCGGGGCCGCCCCTGCTTGCTGGACATTGCTGCAGAGGCCTTGGTGCCTTGATGGGTGCCAAGCCTGCTGGGCACAGGGTCTGGGCCTGCTCGGGTGGGTGCCGACCGTTGGTCGGTACAGCCGACAGCCCATCCACGCATGGTGTGGATCTACAGAATTTTCCTTGTGGCATGCACCTTTGTGCCCGATCGCGCACAATCAGGCCATGCACCCGATCCGCACGTCCCTGATGCTCTCGGCCTGCCTGCTGCTGGCCGCCTGCGCGTCCACGCCGCCGGAAGCCCGCAACCCGCTCGCCACCTGGGTGCCATCGCCCAACCAGAACGCGCGCACGCCGGTCATCATCGTCCTGCACCACACCGAGCAGACCTCGGTGCAGCAGAGCCTGCACACGCTGCGCACCGCCAACAGCGGCGGTCGGGTCAGCGCGCACTACCTGATCGGTGCCGATGGCCATCGTTACCAGCTGGTCAGCGATGAGCGCCGCGCCTGGCACGCCGGCGCCGGGCGCTGGGGCACCATCACCGACCTCAACTCGGCCTCGATCGGCATCGAGCTGGACAACGATGGTCGCAGCCCGTTCGCTCCGGCACAGATCGCATCGCTGATCGTGCTGCTGGGTGATCTCAGCGAGCGGTTGAACATCCCGCCGCGCCAGGTGATCGGCCATGCCGACCTGGCGCCAACACGCAAGCAGGACCCAAGCCGGTTCTTCCCGTGGCAGCAGTTGGCCGAGGCCGGGTTCGGCCTCTGGCCGAGGGCCGCTGACGGAGCCGCGCCGGAAGGCTTCGATGCGTGGGCAGCGCTGGCCCGCTTCGGCTATCCGCTGGACAACCGCGACGCCACCGTGGCCGCGTTCCATCGCCGCTTCCGTGGCCGCGACGATCTGCCGGCCGTGCTCGACGCCGAGGATGCCCGCATCCTGCATTCACTGCTGCTGCAGACCCCGTGAGCCGGCGCATGAACGCTTGACCAGGCGCTGGGTTGCCGCCCAGCGGTCGGCGCTCCACCATGGCGGCATGATCGATTCCGCCACCTTCTTCAAGCGCAAGCACTGGACCCTGTTGGCAGCGGCCGTGCTCGCCGGCTGCTCCACCACCGCTCCCCGCACCGGATCCGAAGTGCCGACGGCAGCCACACCGCCGGCGGCGACCTACGCCAAGATCGCATGGAGCGCACTGCCGCCGGTCTCCGACAGCGACCTGCAGGCCGGCTTCGTAGCCTGGCGCAGCAGCTGCACCCGGTTGAACAACAATGCGGTCTGGGCCCGGCCTTGCGCCACTGCCGAGACCGTGTCCGACAAGGACCCGGCTGCGATCCGCCAGTTCCTGCAGCGCGACCTCGAGGTCTACGCACTGCGCGCCGGCGGTCACCAGGCCGATGGGCTGATCACCGGCTACTACGAGCCGATCTACCCCGGCAGTCTTACCCGCACGGACAAGGCCACGGTTCCGGTGTACGGCACGCCGGATGACCTGGTCGTGGTACAGCTGGACAGCGTGTACCCGGAACTGAAGGGCAAGCGCCTGCGTGGACGCGTCGAGGGCAAGGTGCTCAAGCCCTATGACGACGCGGGCACCATCGCGGCCAAGGGCGCCAAGGCACCGGTGCTGGCCTGGCTGACCGACCCGATGGACCTGCAGCTGCTGCAGATCCAGGGCTCGGGCCGGGTGCGACTGGGCGACGGCACGCAGGTTCGGCTGGCCTATGCCGAGCAGAACGGACACCCCTACCGCGCCATCGGCCGCTGGCTGGTCGACCAGGGCCAGCTGAAGAAGGAAGACGTCACCATGGACGCGATCCGCGCCTGGGCCCGGGCCAATCCCGCACGCGTGCCGGAGCTGCTGCGCAGCAACCCCAGCTACGTTTTCTTCGTGCGCAACCCGGACAGCGCGGAGGGCCCGCGCGGCTCGCTGAACGTGCCGCTCACCGCCGGTTACAGCGTGGCCGTGGACCGCACCGTGGTGCCGCTGGGCAGCCTGCTGTGGCTGTCCACCACGCGCCCGGACGGCAGCCCGGTGGTGCGCCCGGTGGCCGCGCAGGACACCGGCGGCGCCATTGCCGGCGAAGTGCGCGCGGACCTGTACTGGGGCAGCGGCGATGCCGCCGGCAAGCTGGCCGGTGACATGAAGCAGAAGGGCAACCTCTGGATGCTGTGGCCGAAGGGCGTGGCGTTGCCGCAGTAGGTTGGCCCCCGGATACCTGATAATGGCGCCATTCCGAACTTTCCGGCCGCGCCTGCGGCCAGGACCCCTGCAATGACCTACGCAAAGCACAACGCAAAATCCGGCGCGAAATCGGCCGCAAAGAAGTACTACAAGCACTGGGCCGAATCGGGCCTGGGCAAGGGCAACGTGCTGATGGAAGCGCGTGGCGAGAAGATCGTGCGCCAGGTGGAAATCTACGGCACCAAGATGGTCTGGGCCGATGAGCATGCCCACAGCGACGACCGCTTCCTGCTGGCCGACCAGCCGGTGTCGTTCCTGGATTTCGACGAAGACGACGAAATCTCCGCGCGCGAATTCGAAAGCGCCTGGAAGAAGGCGCGTCTGGCCACCGGCTACCCGGTCTGACCCCGCCGGTCCCGGGGTCGGATCCCTTTCCGGACGGAAAGGTCTCTGACCCCATGCCGGGGCTCAGGCAGCCGCGTCGTACGGCTGGATCCGAGCCAGCACATCGGCCAGCTTTTCCTTGGTCATCGCCGCGTCGAAGTCGGCCTGCAGGCCAATCCAGAATTTGTCGGAAACGCCGAAGTAGCGGGACAGGCGCAGCCCCGTGTCCGCGGTCACCGCGCGGTGGCCCGAGACGATCTCGCCAATACGGCGCTGCGACACGCCGATGGATTTGGCCAGGCGGTACTGGGTGATGCCCAAGGGCTCCAGGAACTCGTGCAACAGGACCTCGCCGGGGGCGGGGTAGGGAACGGTTCGCATGAGCGCGACTCCTTCAGTGGTAATCGACAATTTCAACCTCGGCGGGCCCTTCCCTGGACCACATGAAGCACAAGCGGAACTGATCGTTGATGCGGATGCTGTACTGGCCCAGCCGATTCCCATGCAGCGACTCCAGCCTGTTCGCCGGCGGCAGGCGCAGGTCCCGCAGATCAGCCGCTACGTTGAGCATGGCCAGCTTGCGCAGCGCGGCGGCTTCAACGTGACGCCATCTCGGTACGCGATGTCCTTCAAACAGTGCCTGCGTACGCTTGCAGGCAAACGATTGGATCGGCATGTTGATAACGTATCGCGTTAGTATCGTATGCCGTTAGTATCGACTCTGCAAGCAGGAAACGTAATTCCCGGGCACGACGATCAGCGACGCATCCGGTGCGATCAGATGCTCGATGGCCTTTTGCACTACATTGGTGCAATGTCCGACCCCGCTCCCCCGCCGTCCCTCGATGCCCTGGGCACGCCGCTGGCCTGGGCCGGGGCCGACGGCCGCATCATCGGCTGCAACCCGGCCTTCGGGCGCTGGCTGGGCGTCAGTGGTCGCCGCCTGCTCGGCCAGCCGTTGGCCGCGCTGGAGGTGCAGGGCGAGGCGCTGGCGCATTTCCTGGCCCGCGATGAGCGCGACAGCCTGCGCCTGAACCGGCTGGCGCTGGCGGTGCCCGGCGAGGCGCCGCGCTTCGCCGAGGGCTGGATGAGCCGCCGCGACGACGGTGGCTGGCTGCTGGAGGCACACCCGGTCGATGAATTCCCCGGGCTCGACCCGACCCAGGCACTGCCCAGCGCCCTCAGCGCGGCGCTGAAGGGGCTGGCCCACGAACTGCGCAATCCGCTGGCCGGGCTGAAGGGCGCGGCGCAGCTGCTGGCCCGGCGTGCCGCCCAGCGCGACGCCAGCGAACGCGAGCTGATCGAGCTGATCGGTTCGGAAATCGAACGCCTCAACGGCCTGCTCGACCAGCTGCTGTCGCCGGCCCCGGCCGCGCCGCACGCCGAGCTGAACATCCATGCCGCGCTGGAGCGCGTGCTGCGCCTGGCCGAGAACGAGGCGGGCTGGGCGGTACGCCTGCAGCGCGACTACGACCCCAGCATTCCCGAATTCCATGGCGATGCCGACCGCCTCACCCAGGCGGTGTGGAACCTGGTGCGCAATGCGATCCAGGCCGGCGCCGGCAGCATCACCCTGCGTACCCGCGTGGAGCATGGCGTGCGCATCGCCGAACAGCTGCACACGCTGGCCCTGCGCCTGGAGATTGCCGACGACGGCCGCGGCGTGCCCGAAGAACTGGCCGAACACCTGTTCCTGCCATTGGTGAGTGGCCGGGCCGAAGGCACCGGCCTGGGCCTGGCGCTGGCCCAGCAGGTGGCGCGCGAACATCGCGGCACGCTGACCTATCGTTCGCGCCCGGGCCATACCGTGTTCACTCTGCTGCTGCCGATCGGCAACGGCGCCGCCCCGGCCGAGGAGACCCCGCGCGATGTCTGAATCTTCCATCGCCGCGCAGCGCATCTGGGTGGTCGACGACGACCGCGCGGTGCGCTTCGTGCTGTGCACCGCGCTGCGCGAGGCGGGCTATCAGGTCGTTGATTTCGACAGTGCTGCGCCCGCGCTGAAGGCTCTGAATGAAGGTCCGCCACCGGCGTTGCTTTTCACCGATGTGCGCATGCCTGGCGATGACGGCCTGGTGCTGCTGGACAAGCTCAAGGCCGCGCTGCCGCAGCTGCCGGTGGTGGTGATGTCGGCCTATACCGATGTGGCCAGCACCGCCGGTGCGTTCCGTGGGGGCGCGCATGAATTCCTGTCCAAACCGTTCGATCTGGACGATGCGGTGGCGCTGGCGCAGCGCGTGCTGCCAGCAGTGGCACCGGCACTGGCCACGCCCACGCCCGCTGCGGAAGCGCACAGCGACCAGCCGCCGCAGCTGGTTGGCGATACGCCGCCGATGCGCGCGCTGTTCCGCGCCATCGGTCGCCTGGCACAGGCGCCGCTGGCGGTGCTGATCACCGGCGAGACCGGCACCGGCAAGGAGCTGGTGGCCAATGCGCTGCATCGCGAATCACCGCGTGCGCATGGGCCGTTCGTCGCACTCAATACTGCGGCGATTCCCGCCGAACTGCTGGAAAGCGAGCTGTTCGGCCACGAAGCCGGCGCCTTCACCGGTGCACAGCGCCGCCATATCGGCCGCTTCGAGCAGGCCAACGGCGGCACACTGTTTCTTGATGAGATCGGCGACATGCCGTTGCCGCTGCAGACCCGCCTGCTGCGCGTGCTGGCGCAGGGCGAGTTCTTCCGCGTCGGTGGCCGCGAGCTGATCCACGTTGATGTGCGCGTGGTCGCGGCGACCCACCAGGACCTGGAAGGGCTGGTCGCGCAGGGAAAATTCCGCGCCGACCTGCTGCACCGCCTGGACGTGGTGCGCCTGCAGCTGCCACCGCTGCGCGAACGCCGCGAGGACATCGCGCAGCTGGCCAGCACCTTCCTGGCCGCGGCCGCGCGCAAGCTGGACACGCCACCGAAGCAGCTCACCGCCGCCGCCCTGCAGGCGCTGCGCGAGCACGACTGGCCGGGCAATGTGCGCGAGCTGGAGAACGTGTGCTGGCGGATGTCCGCGCTGGCCGCTGCCGACACCATCGGCGTGGCCGATGTCGATACCGCACTCAACCGCAAGCGCGGCCGCCGCAGCCACGCGCACGCGGCCGACCCCGGACAGTGGGAAACGCTGCTGGCCGAATGGGCGCGCCGGCAGCTGGCCGAAGGCGCCGAAGGGCTGCACGCGCAGGTGCGCGAGCGGGTCGACCATGCGCTGCTGGAGGCCGCACTGCAGATCACCCACGGCCGCCGCGCCGAAGCCGCTGCCCGCCTCGGCCTGGGTCGCAACACGCTCACCCGCAAGCTGGGCGCCGGGCGCCGTCGCGGGGGCCATTGAACGGTCCCTGCACACCATCCTCGCGCCCGCTTGCCGAACCGTTGATCGTTCATGGACGATGCAACCACTAGTGTCACCTGCAAGGAGTCTTCGATGCGTCTGTCCTTTGCCATCCTGCCGTTGTCCGCCGCCGTGCTGCTGTCTGCCTGTGGCAGCGCACCGAAGAAGACCGAACCGACCCCACCGCCGCCCACCGTGGTCAGCGCGGCCAAGCAGGCCGAGGCCAATCTGTCGCCGGCGTCGGCCAGCATTGTCAGCGGCCGCCTGGCGCTGATGGCCGAACCCGGTGGCCTGCACATCACCGGCCTGATTGGTGGCCTGCAGCCGATGCAGCAGGCGGGCTTCCACATCCATGAGCGCGGTGACTGCAGTGCGGTGGACGCCAGCAGCGCCGGCAACCACTTCAACCCCGGTGGCGCCGCGCATGGCCGCGCCGGCACCGGCAAGCATCACCTGGGCGACATGGACAACCTGCGTGCCGATGCCCAGGGCCGCGCCAACGTCGATATCCACCTCAAGGGGGTTACCCTTGGCGGAGGCGCCGCCACCGATATCGCCGGACGTGCACTGGTCGTGCATGCCAACGCCGACGACTATCGCAGCCAGCCCGCCGGCAATGCCGGCGTCCGCATTGCCTGTGGCGTGATCCGGGTTGTCCGCTGATCACTGCAGGCTTCATCCAGGGAGAGAATCCATGCGTCTGATCCACACTTCGCTGTTTGCCGCCATCACCGCGCTGGGCCTGGCGGCCTGCGGCCAGCAGCCCGCCGCTCCGCAGGCGGAAACCACCCCGGCCGCAGAGGCCCCCACCGAACCGGCGGCCACACCGGCACCGGCTGCAGCGCCGGCCGCCGATGCTTCGGCCACTGCCGAGCTGGCACCGACCCAGGGCAACGAAGCCAAGGGTAGCGTCACCTTCAAGGTGGTTGACGGCAAGGTCCACGTGACCGGCCAGATCAGCGGCCTGAAGCCGGGCAGCGAGCACGGCTTCCACATCCACGAGAAGGGCGACTGCAGCGCGCCGGACGGCATGAGCGCCGGCGGCCACTTCAACCCGGGCAAGCAGGATCACGGCAACGTCGCCACCGATCCGCACCACGGCGGCGACATGCCCAACATCAAGGCCGACGACAAGGGCGTGGCCACCATCGATGGCCCGGTGTCGAGCAACGTCAACATCGGCAAGGGCGATGACTTCGACATCATCGGTCGCGGCCTGATCGTCCACGCCGATGCGGACGACTACAAGACCCAGCCGACCGGCAACGCCGGCGCGCGCCTGGCCTGCGCGGTGATCGAGAAGGCTCCGTAAGAAACAGGAAACGCCGGCGCAGGCCGGCGTTTTTCTTTGTTGGTAATGCCGGCCGCTGGCCGGCATTACCCGCTTTCAGCGCGCCAGCAGCTCGCGCGCGTCCTGCCCGGCCTCGCAGTGCACGAACAGCACCGGCACACCGTGCGCTTCCAGCACCGCGGCCATCTGCCGCTGGCGCATCAGGAACTGCTCGTAGATGCCCTTCAGGCGGTCGCAGTCGTTCTTGCCGTGGTTGTAGTGCGCACACCAGCCGGCCGGATCGAACAAGGCCATGCGCGCCTCGCCATGGGTGTAGCGCAGCAGCGGTTCGGGCGCGGCATTGAGCCACTCGTCCTGGCCAGGGGCCAGGATTGCGGTCTCGATCAGCGGCCACAGCGCGGCCAGGCCCTGGTTGTCGTACTGCATCGACATCATCGCGGCCAGATCGTTCACGGTGAAATAGCGCGCGTGCTCGATGCGGGCACCGAAGGTGTTCTGTGCCATCAGCGCGGTGTCGGCGTGGGCCATGCCGTTGGCCAGCAGCGTGTCCTCCAGTGCATCGGCCACCGCCTGGGTGGTGGCCACGTCGCTGCCGGTCAGCAGGAACGGCACCACGCGCAGGCCGCCGCCCACCAGGCTGGCATCGGCTTGGAACGGCAGCGGTACATCGCCCTTGGCGTCGGCACCAAAGGCCAGCAGGCGCGGGCCCTGGCTGCGGCCCGGCGCGCGCATCTGCAGTTCTTCCAGGCGGCGATGGATCGGCCAGCCCGGGCGCAGTACTTCGGCCGGGTCGAAATGCGCGGCGGCGAACACCAGATCCAGCTCGGCCACCTGCGGCACCAGCTTGGACAGGTCACGGCCGACGCGTTCGGCCAGTTCACCGGCCTGTTCGGCGCTGAGTACCGCCTGGCGGGGGATTTCGCCGCCGGCCAGCTCCAGGGCCAGCACGCCAAGGGCATTCATCGCGGGGTCGGGTTTGCTCATGGTTCCACGGTTGGCCCATCACAGGGCGGCAGCTACACTTGGCTCCATTATGCCTGCTCCGTCGTGCAGGCCATGTTGCAGACACCCTCATCCATGCCAGGTATCTCCATGCCCAACGCTCGTCCCGTCGCCATCCTCGGTGGCGTCCGCATTCCGTTCTGCCGCCAGAACACCGCGTATTCGGATGTCGGCAACCTCGGCATGTCGGTCCGTACGCTGGGCGCGCTGGTCGAACGGTTCGGCCTGCATGGCCAGCAGCTCGGTGAAGTGGCGATGGGTGCGGTGATCAAGCACTCCAGCGACTGGAACCTGGGCCGCGAGGCCACGCTGTCTTCGGGCCTGTCGCCTTTGACCCCGGGCATCACCCTGCAGCGCGCCTGCGGTACCTCGCTGGACAGCATCATCACCGTGGCCAACAAGATCGCGCTGGGCCAGATCGAATCGGGCATCGGTGGCGGTTCGGATACCACCTCCGACGTGCCGATCGTGTACGGCAAGAAGCTGCGCGCGCGCCTGCTCGCGGCCAACCGCGCCAAGAGCACCGGCGACAAGATCCGCGCACTCACCTCCGGCTTCAAGTTCTCCGAGCTCAAGCCCGAGTTCCCCGGCGTGGCCGAGCCGCGCACCGGCAAGAGCATGGGCGACCACTGCGAGGACATGGCCAAGGAATGGAACATCTCGCGCGATTCGCAGGACGAGTGGGCCGTCTCTTCGCACAAGAAGCTGGCCGCCGCCTATGAGCGTGGCTTCTTCAACGACCTGATCGCGCCGTTCCGCGGCGTCGAGCGTGACAACATCCTGCGCCCGGATACCTCGCTGGAAAAGCTGGCCACGCTGAAGCCGGCGTTCGACAAGGTCTCCGGCCGCGGCACGCTGACCGCTGCCAATTCCACCCCGCTCACCGACGGTGCCGCCGCGGTGCTGCTGGCCAGCGAGGAATGGGCGCGCGCGCACGGCCACGAACCGCAGGCCTACCTGCGCGACGCGCACGTGTCGGCGGTGGACTTCGTGCATGGCGAAGGCCTGCTGATGGCGCCGACCGTGGCCGTACCGGAGATGCTCAAGCGCAATGGCCTGACCCTGCAGGACTTCGACATCTACGAGATCCACGAAGCCTTCGCCGCGCAGGTGCTGTGCACCCTGCGTGCGTGGGAGAGCGAGGATTACTGCCGCAACCGCCTGGGCCTGGACGCACCGCTGGGCCGCATCGACCCGGACAAGATCAACCTGCTGGGCTCGTCGCTGGCCACCGGCCACCCGTTCGCCGCCACCGGCGCACGCGTGATCGCCACGGCGGCCAAGCAGCTGGCCGAACGCGGCGGTGGTCGCGCGCTGGTGTCGATCTGCACCGCCGGCGGCATGGGCGTGGTGGCGATCGTCGAACGCTGATCGCATCCATCGAACAACAAAAAACGCCGCCCATCGGGCGGCGTTTTTTTTCTCCGGTGGGTGCCGACCGTTGGTCGGCACTCCCCAGCCATGCTTACGGCAACCGCGGGTTGCCGAATTCATCGCGCTCTTCGTTGGCGTCATACACCGGCGGCTGCGCGGCAAGCGGTTGCTCTTCCACCGTCGCACGTGCCGGCGCTTCGGTGCCGCGCACCAGTTCCACACTGTCCTCGCCACGCTGCAGGCGCAGCGCATTGGCCAGGCACTGCGCGGCCAGCGCATGCTCGCCACGCTGTGCGAACAGCTCGCCCAGCGCTTCCCATGCCGGTGCACCGGCGCCGGCGGCGATCGCCTCGTGCAGAAACGCATCGGCAGCATCCCATTGCTGCTGGGCCAGCGCCACCCGGCCCTGGGCCAGGCGCAGCGCCGCCGAGCCGTCGTGCACGTTGCGCCAGCGCGCCAGATTGGCCTGGCGGGTGGCCAGGCGCTCGGCCGGCAGGCGTCCGTACAACGCCACCAGTTCGTCGTCCCAGCGCTGATCCAGCGCGTGTTCCAGCGCCAGCAGCGCCGGCTCATCCCAGTTCAGGGCCACCGCGCGGCTGGCATAGGCGCCCACCACGTCCACCGTCGGCCGCAGTGCCTTCGGTGTGGCCTCCCACTGTGCGGCCAGCGCGTTGACGTCGGCCGCTTCCAGCAGGGCCTGTGCAGCCAGGCGCGCTTCCAGCTCGCCGTTGGCGTCGGCCGGCAGCACCTTGCTCTGGCGCAGTGCGCCCAGTTGCCCATAGGCCTCGTGGGCACGGCCGGCACGGGCCAGCGCTTCGGTGCGCAGCCACAGCCCACGCGGCGGCAGCGGCTGTATGGCCGCCACGTCCAGGGCGTTGATCGCATCCACCGGCAGATCGCGCGCCAGCAGCTGTTCGGCACGCAGCAGCGCCTGCAGCGTGGCATCGCTTTCGCCCAGGCGCTGCAGCAATGCGTCGCCCGCGGCACCGTCGGCACGCGCCTGCGCACTGCGCACCGCATTGGCCAATGCCACTGCACTCACTTCCGGGTCCTTGGCGGCACCGTCCAGCAGCTTTTCCGCACGCTGCCACTGGCCATGCTCATAGGCCTGCAGGCCATCGATCAGGCGCACCCGGCCCTGCTTGCGGCGGTAGCGGCCCCAGGCGCGGAACGGCGCCGCGATAAGGCTCCACAGCAGCCACAGCACCAGCACGCCGATCACGCTCAGAAGCGCCACCTTGGGCAGGTTGCTGTGGTAGTCATAGCCGCCATAGCGCAGGGTCACTTCGCCGTAGCGGTTCAGATCATCGGTGCCGAGCCATTGCGCGGCCACCACGCCGATGGCCACGGCCAGCAACAGCACGACCAGGGATTGCAGGGGTTTCATGCGGGATTACCTCCGGTCGGTCTGGGTGCGCAGTTGCTGCAGGGTGCTGCCAAGAACGGTGTTGCTGGCCTGCAACGGCAGCTCGCGCAAGGCCTTCAGTTCAGCACGTTGCGCGCGCAGGGCCGGTGAATCCGGCCAGCGCCGTTGTGCCCAGTGGTCCACGCGCTGCAATGCGGTATCGCGGCCACTGCGGTCGCCGCGTTCGATCGCCGCACGCGCCAGGGTCAGTTCCAGCTGCAGCGCATCATCGGCATTGCGTCGCTCGGCCGCCGTCAACGGGCCGTTCTGGCGGCTCGGGGTGATGTCCACGAACGGCGCCAGCGTGGCCTGCCACCACAGCTTGCCCGCGCGCGGCGCGGCATCGCCGCTGATCTGTGAAGGCAGGCCCTGCAACGCCTTGGCCAACGCATCCAGGCGCTGCAGCGACTGCACCCGCGGGCCGGCACCGAGTGCATCCAGCGCGTCGCGCTCCTGCACCAGTGCCTGGCGCAGGTTCAGGCCCTCGCTGTCGGGCAGATCGGCCAGCACGGTGGCGGCCTGCGCGTACAGGCGGCGCGCGCCCTCCACATCGTCGGCGTAGTTCAGGCGCTGCGCGGCCTGGGTCAGCAGCAGCTCGGCCTCATCGCGCTGCACCGCTTGCCGGCCCTGGTTGGCACTGTCGGCCAGCTTGGCCAGGTTTTCTTCCAGCAACGCGCTGCGCTGCGACAGCCCCAGCATCTCGTCGCGCAGCACCCGGTTGGTGGCCGCCGCATCCTGCAGGCGCTGGCTGGTGGCGCGCTGGTCGCGGCGCAGCGCATCCAGCGTGGCCTCCAGGCCCTGCAGCTGCACGGCGGTGGTCTGTGCCTGCGCGTGCTGGGCGTCCTGTTGCGTCTGCCAGAGGTACCAGCCGGCATAGCCGCCCGCGCCAAGCACAACCACGCCGGCCAGCGGCAGCAGCCAGCGCAGGGGTCGACGGGGTGGGGTAACGGGCGGTGTGTCGTTCATCGGGCTTCCTTGTCGGCTGTGTTGCCAGTCGGTTCCGGCAGGCCGCGTTGTGCACAGCATCACCGCTGCCGACGACAGCGGCAAGCGTGACGCCCGTCCCTGTTCAGGTCGCTGCCGGGCCGGTGAGCGTGGCGTGTGCAGCCGCCACCAACTGTTCAGCGGTGGGCCCGGCGCTGCGCACGACATGTTGCAGGCCAAGGCCGCGCGCCTGCTCGCCCAGCCGATCGCTGGCCACCACCACGCGGGCGTGGGCCTGCAGGCGCTGGCGCAACGCCGGCGAAAGCTGCTGCCAGACGTGATCCAGCGCGTCACCACTGCTTACCGCCAGCACCCACGGTGCGGCTGAATGCGCCAATCGCGTCCGCGCGCGCGGCGACAGGCTCAGCAGGCGCCGCTGGTAGACATCGGCGCGCTCGATGGTGGCACCGGCGGCCTGCAAGCGGGCGGCAATCAGGCCACGTCCGCCGGGCGCGGTGACCAGGCCGATGCGCAGGCCCTGCACCTCGGCCAGCACCGGCAGCGCCAGCAGGCCTTCGCTGTCCATCCGCTGCGGTGCATGCACCTCGGCCACGCCCTGCGCCTGCAGCGCGCGCGCCGTGCCCTCGCCCACGGTCAGCCACGGGCTGCGCTGGGCATCGGCCAGGGGCAGCAGCGAGGCGGCGGCGGCTACCGCGGCCGGACTGGTGAACACCACCCGATCGCAGTTCAGCGCGCGTTGCAGCTGGCGCAGCACGGGCGTGCCATGCAGGCGCTGCAGCCGCCAGGGCGACAGCGCCAGCAGCTGCCCGCCCAGCCCAGCAACAGCGCGGCGCAGCGCCGCATGCTGCCCTTGCGGGCGCAGTGAAATGAAGGTCCAGCCCGCATCGGAACCGGCGGCGCCAGTGGGTATCGTATGGTCGGCCATTGCCTGCATTATGCGGGCCCTTCGTTGTCGTGGTCGCTGCTCCGATGTCCGTTGATGCCCTGACTTCCTCGTTGGCTTCCCTGCAGGACGTGCTGGACTGCATGCCGGCGGTGCGTGCCATGCAGATCCGCCTGGACGGCTACGCCGATGGCGTGCTGCGCATCACCGCGCCGCTGGCCGCCAACGTCAACGACAAGGGCAACGCCTTCGGCGGCAGCCTGGCCTCGGTGCTCACCCTGTCCGGCTGGGCCCTGGTCAGCCTGCGCCTGCGCCTGGCCGGCCATGACGCCGAGGTCTACGTGGCCGACAGCAACCTGCGCTACCTGGCGCCGGTGTACGAAGACCTGCATGCGCATGCCGAAGCGGCCGAAGCCACTGGCTGGGACGCCTTCCTGAACACCTTCCGCCAGCGCCGCAAGGCCCGCATCAGCATCATCGCCACCCAGCCCGGTGCCGACGGACGGGCCGCTGCCGAGTTCAGCGGTCGCTTCGTTGCCTTCGCCAAAGGTTAGGATGGCAGGCTGACGCCCTGCGGAAACCACCGATGCGCCGCCTCATCCAGTTCCTGTTGTGTTCCCTGCTGCTGGCCAGCGCCGTGGCCTCGGCCGATGACCTCAGCCGCAAGCAGCGCAAGCTGCTGGAAGAGACCCAGATCGCCTATGGCGCGACCATCCGCTGGGGCAGCATGGACGATGCCATCGGCTACCTGGACCCGAAGCTGCGCAAGGAGCGGCCGCCGACCGAGTTCGAGCTCAACCGCTATGCGCAGCTGCGCGTGTCGTCCTACCGCGAGCGCAGCAGTGCCTCGCTGGATGGCGGCGTGGTCGAGCGCCGGGTCGAAATCGGGGTGATCAACCAGAACACCCAGGCCGAGCGCACCGTGGTGGTGGTCGAGCGCTGGCGCTGGGACCCGGAGGCCAAGCGCTGGTGGCAGACCGCCGGCCTGCCGGACCTGTGGAAGGGGCAGTGACGGGCCGCGTCCGGCTTGTGCGACAATCGGCGCCCGCTTAATCGACCCGTGACCTGAGTGAATTACGAAGAGTTGCTGGCCTTTGCAGGCCGAAACCCGATGCTGTCCGCGGCCCTGGTCGGCCTGACCGTGGCCATCATCGTCACCGAAATCCGCCGCCTGTTCCGGGGCTTCAAGGGCATCAAGCCCGCCGAACTGACCCAGCTGATGAACGCCGGCGGCACGGTGGTGGTCGACCTGTCGGCCAGCGGTGACTTCGAAAAGGGCCACATTGCCGGCAGCCGCAACGCCCAGGCCAGTGCCTTCGGCCCGGACAACAAGCTGGTGGCCAATGCCAAGCAGTCGCCGGTGGTGCTGGTGTGCCGCAGCGGCAACGCCTCGGAAACCGCCGCAAAGGCGCTGAAGAAGGCCGGCTTTGAGAAGGTCTATGTGCTCGACGGCGGCATCCCCGCCTGGCAGCAGGCCGAGCTGCCGCTGGTCAAGGGCCGCAACTGATCGTCGCAGGTGGCGGATCTGGCCTTGTATGGGCCTGATACCGCCCCCATCGCAGTAGTTCGATCCTCGTTTTCATTGCATTCATTGGAGTTACTGGAAATGTCCGAAGAGATCACCAACGGCGCCGCTGCGCCGGTCGATGCCGCCACCGGCCCCGCTTTCACCGTCGAGAAGATCTACGTCAAGGACGTCTCCTTCGAGTCGCCGAACGCACCGACCATCTTCAATGACCAGGTGCAGCCGGAGCTGCAGCTGAACCTGAACCAGCAGGTGCAGCGCCTGGGTGAGAACGCCTTCGAAGTGGTGCTGGCCGTGACCCTGACCTGCCAGGCCGGTGAGCGCACCGCCTACGTGGCCGAAGTGAAGCAGGCCGGCGTGTTCGGTCTGGTCGGCCTGGACCCGCAGTCGATCGACGTGCTGCTCGGCACCCAGTGCCCGAACATCCTGTTCCCGTACGTGCGCCAGCTGATCAGCGACCTGATCCAGGCCGGTGGCTTCCCGCCGTTCTTCCTGCAGCCGATCAACTTCGAAGGCCTGTACGCAGAAACCCTGCGCCAGCGCCAGGAGCAGGGCGACGCACCGTCGCTGGCTGACTCCGAGCCGGCCGGCAACGCCTGATCCCTGCTGCGACGTCACGGATGAGCACTACCGCTGACAAGATCGCCGTGCTGGGCGCCGGTTCCTGGGGAACCGCGCTGGCCAGCCTGCTCGCACGGCACGGTCACCCGACCGTGCTGTGGGGGCGCGATGCCGCCGTGGTCGAAGCCATCGACCAGCGCCACGAGAACCCGCGCTACCTGCCGGGCATCCCGTTGCCGGACAGCCTGCGTGCCACCACCGACCTGGCGTCGGCGGTGCAGGGCGCGGCCTGGATCCTGGTGGTGACGCCCTCGCACGCCTTCGGTGAAACCGTGCGCGCGCTGGCGCCGCTGCGTCCGGCCGGTGCCGGCGTGGCCTGGGCGACCAAGGGCTTCGAACCCGGTTCGGGCCGCTTCCTGCATGAAGTGGCGCGCGAAGTGCTGGGTGAGGACGTGCCGCTGGCTGTGGTCACCGGCCCATCGTTCGCCAAGGAAGTGACCCAGGGCCTGCCGACCGCGATCACCGTGCACGGCGACGTGCCCGAGTTCGCGCAGACGGTGGCCGAGGCGATGCACGGCCCGGCGTTCCGCGCCTATACCGGCGACGACATGGTCGGTGCCGAGCTGGGCGGTGCGATGAAGAACGTGCTGGCGGTGGCCACCGGCGTGGCCGATGGCATGCAGCTGGGCCTCAACGCCCGTGCCGGCCTGATCACCCGTGGCCTCAACGAGATGCTGCGCCTGGCCGCTGCGATCGGCGCCAAGCCGGAAACGCTGATGGGCCTGGCCGGTCTCGGCGATCTGGTGCTGACCTGCACCGGCGATCTGTCGCGCAACCGCCGCCTGGGCCTGGCCCTGGGCCGTGGCCAGACGCTGCAGGATGCCGTGCGCGAAATCGGCCAGGTGGTCGAGTCGGTGCAGACCGCCGACGAAGTGATGCGACAGGCACGCCGGCATGGCATCGATCTGCCGATCTCCGACCGCGTGCGTGCCGTGCTGCACGGCGAGCAGACACCGGAAGAAGGTCTGCGCGCATTGCTGGCGCGGGAACAGAAACCGGAATATCCGGACACGCTGTTCAAGTAAATCGAAAACCCCGGCCACATGCCGGGGTTTTTTCGGTAGCGCCGGGCCATGCCCGGCGGAATCCATCAGCGCGCGCTCGGCGGTGCGTTGCCGTTGTCCATGTCCGAGAAGATCAACCACGGCCCTTTACCTACGCGCTTCAGCGTGAGCGTGAACTTGCCGGTATCGCCCGTGTTGTTGCCGTAGTTGTAGGCACCGATGATGTAACCGGTGTTGTCTTCCACGGCGTAGGCCAGCGCACGCAACCGCAACGGGCTGCCGCCCTGGCCGGCATACGCCGCCTCGATGGCACTGCGCCCGCGCACCGGTGGCTGGTTGCTCTGCAGTACAAAACCATCCTCGGCAAACAGCGCAGCCAGTGCCTTGGCATCACCCGCGCGCCAGGCCTGCTCGTAATCGCGCAGCACGCGTTCCAGCGGCGCGGGCAGGGCGGCATCAGGCAGCCGGGTGGCGGCCGGGCTTGCGGTTGCCAGCAGGGGGCCGCACAGGGCGAACAACAGCAGGCAGATACGCATGGGCTCGGTCCTTTGATGTGCCGGGCAAGGGAAGCGCGAGTATGTCCCATCCACGCCCGCGTGGCCTTCGCGCCGCCCCCATTGAAAGCGTGCGACGGCTTGGGCATGCTCGCTGACAACCGGGGGAGGGGACGCATGCACTTTTTCCAGCTGGACCAGTTCGCAGGTCATCTCAACGAAACCTTCAGTGCCGACATCGAAAACACCGGCGTACCGTTCGTGCTCGTCGAGGCCGCACCGCTGCCCGATCAGCGCTTGACCGGCCAGATGCGCGCGCCGTTCTCGCTGCTGTTCCGCAATGAATCGGCGGTGCTGTTCCCGCAGCGCACCTACACCATGCGCCATCACGGCCTGGGCGAGTTCGGTATCTTCCTGGTGCCGATCGCACGTGACCGCACCGGTTTCATCTACCAGGCGCTGTTCAACTGACGGCGGTGGCCACCCAGCGCATCCGTAGGTGGCTGCCGGTATCGCCTTCGTTGTGGAACGCGAGGCGCTCGTAGAGCCGGCGCGCGGCCAGATTCTCCCAGGCCACATGCAGCACCACACTGTGCAGCTGCACACCGTGTGCAGCGCGCTGCACCCAGCGCACCAGGGCCGAGCCGATGCCACGGCCGCGCGCAGACTTCAGCAGGGCGATGTCGATCAGGGTCGCCTCGTGCTCGTCGCAGTGCAGGTAGAGGCGCCCGATCGGTTCGCCGGCCTGCTCGACCAGCAGATAGTGCGCCGGCTGGTAATGCCGTGTGTAGTGCAGGTGCTGCAGCGCGAACTGGTTGTCCAGGAACGCCTGCCGCAACGCATCCGGCCACGGCACGTTGGCCAGCTCGGCGGCGCGTGATTCGGCATAGAGCCGCTGCAGAAAGGGCAGGTCGCTGTCCTGCGCTTCGCGCACACTGAGGCCAGCAGGAAGGCCGTCCCCCGCCACCGGCAGCCAAGCTGCCCGCAGCGGGGGAAAGGCCAGCGTTACGTTCGCAGTCACGGCCGTTGCGGGAAGACGCCGGACAGGCTGATGCAGAAGTTCAAGGTGAGATAGGGCTGGCGGTTCTCGTGCGGCAGGCCGCCTCCCGCAGCGCCCACCGTGGTCAGCGGGAAGGTGCTGGTGACCGTCGGTGTCGCGGCCAGGATCGGGCTCGACTCCGGTGTGATCAATGCATTGCCGCTGGCCGGAATGCCACTGCGGTGCGCGGTATCGGGCTGGTTGTAGATGCGTGCGCCGTGGGTGTGGTTGGGCATCTCGTTGATCAGCAGCGTGACGCTGTCGCTGCCGAAGGTTTCGCCCATCACGCGCGGGCTCAGGCCGGGCCCCGTGCCCTGGCCACATGCGATGTTGTTGGTGTAATTCGGCAGCTGGTAGTTGTTGGTGCCGTTGCCGCCAAAGGTGGTTCCCAGCAGCGAGAACAACGCGGTGTTCTGCTGGATCGGCATCAGTTGGCCCTGGCACATCGCCCAGTTGTAAGGGGCGAAGTTGAAGCCGTAGATCTGGATTTCGCCGAGGAAGGGATCGCTCATGATGTGGGTCCTGGTAGGCGTTCGATGATCGTCAGCCTTGCGACGGGAAGACGCCGGCCCATGCAATGCAGTAGCGGGCGACCAGCGAGGGCATGGTGTTGTCGTGTGGCTGGCTGCCACCGACCGCGCTCACCGAGGCGGGCGCCAGGTTGCCACTGCCCAGGCCGGTGATGCTGTCGGTATACAGCGTGTCGCCGCTGACCGCACCGAGCTGCAACGCCGGTCCGGGTGATGGCGAACTGGCCGCCGAATTCACCGCGTTGAACGCATGAGTGTGTGCGGGCAGCTGGGCGGTGGTCAGGGTGACCGATTCGCTGCCGGCCGCCTGGCCCAGCACGTAGGTGCCCAGACCACTGCCAGTGCCCTGGTGCACCGGCACGCGTCCACACAGATTGGGCAGGCCGAAGGTGGAAACACCATCGCCGCCGTAGGTGGTGCCGATCAGGGTGAACAACACTTCGTACTCTGAAATGGGCAGCAGCCGGCCATCACAGTCGAACCACCCCACCGGCGCGAAGTTATAGGGAAACAGACGGACTTCGCCAACAAAGGGTTGAGACATGGCAGAAACTCCGGTCAGTTGCGCGAGGGGTAGATTCCGTTGAGTGCGATGCAGAAATTGATGACCAGATACGGCTGCAGGTTTGCATGCGGCTGCGTCTGGCCGCTGTTGTCAAGCACGTTCAGCGGTATCTGGGCGCCGCCGGACGCGCCGTAGACATTCTGCGTCCCGGTTTTGCCGAGCAGCACATTGCCCTGCGGAATGCGTGTTGTACCGTCGGCGGTGGTGCCGCCGAAAATGTGCGTGTGCTGGGGAATCTGCGTTGCCAGCAGGGTTACGTTCTCCACGCCCTGGCGTTCACCGGTGTTGGTACCGCTGGTGGATCCGCGGGGCGTACGGCTGCGCAGATCGGGCAGCTGGAAGTTGGTTGTGCCGTTGCCGCCGTAGGTAACACCCAGCAGCGAAAAGAGCGCCTGGTTCTGCGCGATGGGCAGCACCTGGCCATTGCAGAAAGCGAAAGACCTGGGCGCGAAGTTGAACGCCACGGGCATTATCTGCCCGAGAAAGGGTTCCGACATACGATATTCCCCCTGGGATAGGCGCCGGCACTCAGCCCCCGGCCGGCGACATAACTCTGGCGCATTATCCTGGGTGTTGACAAGTCCCGGTATCCATGAGCAAGAATATCGCGCTGCCAGCCCAAGGGATGCAGGGATTCAAGGGGGGGCAGGACCGCCAGGCAGGGCCAGGGAGTCTGCAGGGTGGGGAGGTCAGGAACCGCGGCGCCCGTCCGGGGGCCACGGCGGTTTTCTCACTCGCGCCACACGGCGCAGCGTCCGTCGGGAAGGCGGACAAGCAGGGGGCACAACATGTGGCACGCAGAGTCGATGCATCGCGACGCGATGCGCCTTGGGCTCGGCCGTCGTTTCTGGGGCCACCTCGGAGCCATCCTGCTGCTGGGCGCTACCCTCGCCCTGCCCGATATCGCACGCGCGGCGTGCGCAACCTTCACGCCGCCCAATGCCAGCGCCGGTTCACCGATGGCGGCCGGCAGTACGATCGTCATTGATGCCTCCAGCTGCCAGGGCGTTGCAGGCTTCGGCATCGGCAACGTGACCACCCCGGCCGGCAATGGTACGGCCACCGTCACCAGCCATGCCGCCTCGAAGATCTCCTATGCCCACAGCGGCAACGGATCGACCACCGACACCTTTGCCTTCGACGACGGTACCGGCTCGCACAATGTGCTGGTTACCGTGTACATCCAGGCCGCCGCATCGCCGATCACGATTTCGCCGGCCACCGTGCCCGGCGGAACGGTGGGCACGCCCTATGCCGGTGTCACGCTCAGTTCCAGTGGCGGCACCCTGCCTTACAGCTATGCCGTCACATCCGGTGCACTGCCGCCTGGATTGACGTTGAGCAGTGGTGGCGTGCTGTCCGGCACGCCCACCACGCAGGGCACCTTCGCATTCTCGGTCACCGCCACCGACAGCACGGCGGGCACGCCGCTCACCGGCACGGCCAGCTACTCGGTCACCATCGCCGCACCGACCATCAGCGTGACCAACGCGCCTGGCCCTGCGGTGATCGGTACGCCGTACTCGTTCACGTTGACCGGTGCCGGCGGCACCGCGCCCTACAGTTACATCCTGGATGGTGGCACCACCCTGCCCGCCGGCCTGGTGCTGGCCAGCAACGGCACCATCAGCGGCACGCCGACGGCATTGGGCCTGAAGAACTTCACCGTGCGCATCACCGACAGCAGCACGCCGACGCCGTTCTTCGCGGCGGCCAACCTGTCGATCAACGTGCAGAACGTCATTCCGCCGGTGGCCGGCGCAGCCAGCGCCACCGTGGCCCATGGCAGCAGCAACAACCCGATCACGCTGAACATCACCGGCGGCACCGCCACCTCGGTCGCGGTCGGCACCCAGGCCACGCACGGCACGGCCACCGCCAGCGGCACCACCATCACCTACACACCCACTGCCAGCTATTCCGGTCCGGACAGCTTCACCTACACCGCCACCAATGCCGGCGGCACCTCGGCGCCGGCCACCGTCACCATCACCGTGTCGCCGGCCGCCATCAGCTACGCACCGTCCAGCCCGGCAGCCGGCACCGTCGGGGTGGCCTACAGCCAGTCGCTGGCCGGCGCCAGCGGCGGTACCGCGCCGTACACCTACACCATCACCAGCGGCAGCCTGCCGCCGGGCATCACCCTGGCCAGCAACGGCACGCTGTCCGGCACGGCCAGCGCCAACGGCACCTTCAACTTCACCGTGCGCGCCACCGACAGCAGCACCGGCACCGGGCCGTTCAACGCCACCAGCGGCCCGCTGACGCTGACCATCGCCGCCGCAACGCTCACCTATGCACCGGCCAACCCGCCGGCGGCGACGGTCGGCGTGGCCTACAGCCAGTCGCTGGCCAGCGTCAGCGGAGGCGTCGCGCCGTACACCTACGCGATTGCATCGGGCAGTCTGCCGCTGGGCATGACCCTGGCCAGCAACGGCACTCTGTCCGGCACGCCGAGCGCGGGCGGCAGCTTCAACTTCTCGGTCACCGTGACCGACAGCAGTGGTGGCAGCGGACCGGTCAGCGCCACCAGTGGCGCGCTGCTGCTGACCGTGAATGCACCGACGATTACGATCACCCCGCCCACGCTGCCAACGGCGAGTGCCGGCGTCGCCTACACCCAGAACCTGACCGCCGCCGGCGGTAGCGGCACCTACACCTATGCGGTTACCGCAGGTGCGTTGCCGCCGGGTGTGACCCTGTCCACTGCCGGCGTGGTCAGCGGTACGCCGACGGCTGCGGGCAGTTTCCCGCTGACGATCACCGCCACCGACAGCAGTGGCGGCAGCGGCCCCTACACCGGCAGCCAGCCCTACACCCTCAACGTGACTGCGCCGTCGCTGACGTTGACGCCGCCGGCGGGCACCCTCTCCGGCACGGCCGGCGCACCGTTGAATGTGCCCTTCAGCGCGGGCAATGGCACCGCGCCGTACACCTTCGACATCAGCGCCGGTGCGTTGCCCAACGGCGTGACCCTGTCGCCCACCGGTACGCTGTCCGGCTCGCCGACGGTGTCCGGTCTTTTCACCTTCTCGGTGCGCGTCACCGACAGCACCACCGGTACCGGCGCGCCCTTCCGGCGAACCCAGAACTACGTCCTGTCCATCGCCGCGCCCACCATCACGATCTCACCGGGCACGCTGCCGCAGCCGGCGGCGGGCGTTGCCTACAGCCAGATCATCACCGCCAGCTCTGGCCAGCCAACCACCTTCACCTACGCCGTCACGGCGGGGCAGGTGCCGGTCGGTCTCAGCCTCGACGCTGCAACGGGTGAACTGAGCGGCACACCAACCCAGGTCGGTCCGTACAACTTCACCGTGACCGCCACCGATGGCGGGGGCTTCACCGGCAGCCGCAACTATGGAGGCACGGTCAGCGCCCCGGTGCTGTCGCTGACGCCGAGTTCATTGGCAGGCACCGCTGCGGGTACGGCTTACACCACGACCTTCGTTGCCAGTGGTGGCAACCCGGGCTACAGCTACCAGCTCACCGGCACCCTGCCCAATGGCCTGTCGTTCTCGCCGTCGTCCGGCGTGCTCAGCGGCACGCCCACGCAGGCCGGCACCTTCAGCTTCAGTGTGAGCGCGACCGACAGCACCACCGGCACCGGCGCCCCCTTCTCGGTGACCAGGCCCTATACGCTGGCGGTGTCGGCACCGACCGTCGTGGTCGATCCGACCACGCTGCCGGCGGCGACCGGGGGCGTGACCTATTCGCAGACCATTACGGCCAGCGGTGGCAACGGCACCTACAGCTTCAGCCTGGTCAGCGGCGCGCTGCCGGCCGGTATGACACTGAGCAGCGCGGGCGCGCTGTCGGGCACGCCCACAGCGGCCGGCACCTTCAACATCACTGTGCAAGCGACCGACGGCAACGGCTTCACCGGCAGCCGGGCCTATTCCCTGGTGGTCAACGCACCGACCATCACGCTGGCGCCGGCCACGCTGCCGGGCGGCTTCGGCGGCGTGGCCTACAGCCAGGCACTTGCCGCCAGCGGCGGTGTTGGCAGCTATACCTACAGTCTGTCGGCGGGCGCATTGCCGCCGGGCATCGCGTTGAGCAGCGCCGGCACCCTCAGCGGCACCCCCACCACCACCGGCAGCTTCAACTTCACCGTCACCGCTACCGACAGCGTCGGCTTCACCGGCAGCCAGGCCTACACCTTCAGCGTGGCTGCGCCGACGATCACCATCGCGCCGGCGACGTTGCCCGCCGCCACCGGCAGCATCGCCTACAGCCAGCCGCTCAGCGCCAGCGGCGGCAATGGTGGCTATACCTACAGCCTGATTGCCGGCGCCTTGCCGCCGGGCATTGCCCTGAGCAGTGCCGGCCTGATCAGCGGTACGCCGACCACCACCGGCAGCTACAGCTTTACCGTGCGCGCCACTGATGGCTTCGGCTTCAACGGCAGCCAGGCCTACACCGTCACCGTGAACGCGCCGGCCATCGTATTCGTGCAGACCACCTTGCCGGGCGGGCAGGTGGCGGTGGCCTACAGCCAGACTGTCAGCGCGGGCGGCGGCAGCGGCAGCTTCACCTACAGCCTCAGCGCCGGCGCATTGCCGCCAGGCATCGCGCTCAGCAGCGCCGGTGCGATCAGCGGTACGCCTACCGCTGCCGGCAGCTACAGCTTCACCCTCACCGCCACAGACAGCTTCGGCTTCAGCGGCAGCCAGCCGTTCACCGTGGGCATCAACCAGCCGGTACCGGTGGTGGTGAACGATGCGGCCACCACGCCGGCCAATGCCGCGACCAGCATCGACGTCACCGCCAACGACACCGGCCCGATCACCAGCATTGCCATCGCGCAGGCGCCGTCGCACGGCACGGCGACGGTCAACGGGCTCAACGTGGCGTACACGCCGGCCAGCAACTTCTTCGGCAACGACAGCTTCACCTACACCGCCACCGGCCCGGGTGGCACCTCGGCGGCGGCCACGGTCAGCGTCAGCGTGACGCCGCTGGCGGTGCCGGTGGCAGCAGCACAGAGTGCGACGGTGCTGGCCGGGCAGTCGGTGACCGTGCAGGCCGAGGCCGGGGCGATCAATGGTCCGTTCACTGCGGTCACCATCAGCCGCGCGCCGTCGTCCGGCACGGCGGTGGTGCAGGGCGCCAGCATCGTCTACAGCGCCGATGCCGATGCCTCCGGCGTGGTGGACTTCGAGTACACGCTCAGCAACCCGTTCGGCACCTCGGCGCCGGCGCGGATCAGCGTGACGGTCAACCCACGGCCGGTGGCCCCGGCGCTCACCGCCACCGCCATTGCCGGGCGCGTGGTCACTGTGGATCTCACCTCCGGCGCGCGCGGTGGCCCGTTCACCGCCGCGGCCGTGGTCTCGGTGTCGCCGGCAGATGCCGGCAGCGCCACCATCACCGCCAGCGGTGCCGGCTATACGCTGGCGTTCACCTCGGCGGCGACCTTCGGTGGCGCGGTGCGCATCACCTATACGCTCAGCAACGCGTTCGCCACCTCGGCGCCGGGCACGGTTGATGTGATGGTCAAGCCGCGCAGCGATCCCTCGCGTGATGCCGAAGTGCTGGGCGTGCTGGAAGCCCAGGCCGAAGGTGCGCGGCGCATGGCCATCGGCCAGATCAACAACTTCCAGCGCCGCCTGGAAAGCCTGCGCGCAGGCGGTGCTGCGGCCGGCTTCAGCAACGGCATCACTTTCAGTTCGGCCAGCAGCCAGCGCCGCACGCAGCAGGACGATCTGCTGCGCAAGGGCATCGGCGCCAGCGGCGAAGCGCTGTCGATGATCGACGAACCGGCGTTGCAGGGCGGTGTCGCGCCTGCTGCCGGCACGGTCGATGGCTTCGCGTTCTGGACCGGCGGTGCGGTCAACTTCGGCACGCTCAAGCCGGGTGCCGGCAGCAACGGTATCGACTTCACCACCTCCGGCATCAGCGTGGGTGCCGACCGCCAGATCGGTCCATCGCTGAGCCTGGGCGCCGGCCTGGGCTATGGCCACGATGCCTCGGATATCGGCCGCAATGGCAGCCGCAGCACCGTGGATGGCTACAGCGTAGCCACCTACGCCAGCCTCCATCCCGAAGGCGGGTTCTACGTGGATGGCCTGCTCGGCTACCAGTGGCTGAAGTTCGACGCGCGCCGCTTCATCACCGACAACGGCAACACCGCCTACGGCAGTCGCGATGGTACGCAGTGGTTTGCTTCGTTCTCCACCGGCTACCAGCATCGCAGCGATGCCCTGCTGCTGACCCCGTATGGCCGCCTGGATCTGGCACGCGCCACGCTGGATGGCTATCGCGAGCATGGTGACGAGGTGTACGCACTCGACTACCAGCGGCAGACGGTCAACACCAGCACTGCCACGGCCGGCGTGCTGGCGCAGTGGCTGGTGAAGCGCGACTACGGCATGTGGACGCCGCAGCTGCGCGCCGAGTTCGGCCACGACATGCAGGGCTCCAGCCAGGCCTTCATGCGCTATGTGGACCTGATGTCCGGGCCGGTGTACCGCGCCACGCTCGATCGCCAGTCGCGCAACCACACGCTGCTGGGCGCTGGCATCGGCCTGCAGACGCTGAAGGGCTGGACGCTGCGCGCCGAGTACCAGAACCAGCTCGACAGCAGCAGCCGCGACAACCAGGGCATCCAGATCAGCGTGCAGAAGACGCTGCCGCCGTGATCGATGCAGCGGCGGCGACCGGGGGGTCGCCGCCGCACCTGGCCTGTATCCGTACAATCGTGTCTGCGGCGGCTGCGCAACGTGCGTCTGCGCCGGGCATCGAATGGACGGAACAGGACAGGGAATGAAGATTCGAAGGATTGCGCTGTCGTCGACGATCGCACTGCTGGCAGCCTGCGGGCAGGCACCCGAAAAAGCCGCCGAAACGACGCCCGTGGAGGCACCCGCCGCACCCGTTGAAACACCGGCGGCCACCGCCAGCGTGGCCGGGAACGAAGCGTCCATCGAACAGGGCGTGGACCCTTCGGTGTGGGACCACGAAGGCGAGCCGGACGACCCCGGCGCCGGCGGCGAACCGACCTGCAAGGACAACCCGCTGGCGACCCATTTCTTCACCCTGGTCGGCGGCAACACGGTGGACGACTGCGGCCGCAAGGACCCAAAGGTGCTGGTCGCGTTCGATGCGTTGATGGAGGGTACGCAGGACGCCGAATCCGCCGACAAGGACATCCCGCCGCTGCGCGAACGCCTGTTGAGCGGGCCCAGTGGGCCGGGCGCGCTGAAGGTGCTGCAGGGCGAACCCTGGTGGTTCTACACCGCCTGCCAGGCCCACGACTGCCCTGGCACGGCGTTGGCGATGCTGTACTCGCCCACGCAGACGAAGATGGTCGGGCGCCTCACTGCGCGCTGCAAGGTGTGGTGGCTGGGTGAGCCCAATGCCGAACAGCGCGCGCTGATTGAACGCGAACGGCCGCTGGACGAAGCGTTGCTGAAGAACGAAGGCGATGCCTGCGAGTAATGCGGGGCTCGCGGTAGCGCCGGGCCATGCCCGGCGGGACTGCAGGCAATCGTGCCCGTATCACTCGTCCGGGCGCATCCGCGTGCCGATCTGCGCGTTCAACGCCAGCGATGCCATCGCCAATCCTTCCAGCACGCGGTCGCCCACGTACTCGCTGTCTGCGCCGTTCTGGCGAACGCGTTCGGCGGCCAGCAGCAGTTCCAGGGTGACGCGCTGGCCTGCCACGGCGCAGTCTGCGTCACCCAGCGCCATGCGGCGGCCGGGCATCGGGTGCCGCTCAGGCCAGGGCTGGCCATCGGCGGCGGCCCCCTTGCCGATGCGGTCGAGGGTGGCGAGGAAGCCGAGCGGGTCGCGTTTGCGTGGGGGTTCCGCTGGCGCGTCTGCGTTGGCGGGCGCGTGGTGCGCGTGCGTACGGGGGAATTCCGGTGTGCTCATGGCAAGGCTCCGTGCAGGACAGACGGTAGCCGCCACACAAAGGTGGCGGGCGGAGACGTGGCTCGAAAACCGGGCGCTTGTTGAAACCGGCAGGCACAGGGCCTCCACGCTCCGCCCGCCATGACCGGCAGACGGATTGCCCGCCGGCGCCACGAGGAGTGGCGCCGGCGGACAAGCGTTGTCAAACAAGCGCACGGGTTTTCGAGGCCCGGCCACCCTTTCCGGTGGCCCGCCATCTGTACCGCTGTCGCCGCGCAACGCCAATGAGAACAGTTGCAAACAGCGTCTGACCGAAGACGCTTTCGGCATTCTTGCATGCTGTTAAGTGGCCGCAGGCCGAGGCGGCGTAATGGCCTCCGCCGTTCGGGGAATATGCGACAGGGTTCGTGATTGACGGGGGTCTGCCGCCACGCCCAGAGGCCAATGACGACATGACCTCACACGCTCGAAGGGTCAGGTCAGAGGCCGGACGACGCGCCCATGACCGACCACGCGTGCACCCTCGCATATCTCAACTGGGGCCCCCGGCTGCAGCGCCGCATATGAAACGGCAGGCGCGTAAACCAGTGTGGCCACGGCAGTCAGTGGACGCCCAACCGGGAAAACAGTGTCGGCGCCCACGAACGCAACGCCAAGCAGCGTGTCATCGGGTGGCACGCGCAGGTGCGGCCGATAGCCGTTGGCCGAGGCCGGTTGAGCGCGCCCGCCCTGTTCCGGTGTGAGGAAGGTGAGCTCGAGTTCTACGCGTGCATCCTGCGTCACGCTACTTGCCTGCGCTGCGCTCGTCCTTGCCATCTTCACCCTGTCCCTCTCCCCGGCTCTGCGCGAACTCCGGAAAAGTCTTCGCGATCGAATCCTTGTCCGGCAGGATGTAGAACACGCCGCCCTTCTGGAACGTGGACGCCACGATCTGCTCGTAGAACGCGGCCGAAACATTGATGCAGCCGTGGGTGACGCGGTTGTCGTCGGGCGAGGGCGAGGCCAGTCGTTCGGCGCGCTTTTCTTTTGGCGTGCCCGGCGGCAGCGGATGCAGCGAGACGGCTGAATCGTAGTCCACCCACAGCACGCGCCCGGCATCGTCGGAGGGGCCGTAGCCGCCGATGAAGCGGCCAGCAGGTGTGGTGCGGTCGCGGCCGGGAATCGCACTGAGTGCGAGCTTGGCCACGCCCGGTGCGGAATGATCGCCGATGGCCGAACCAAACAACGCCGGGGCGGCGCCGCGCAGTTTGCCGTCACCGCCGAACACCAGTACCTGTGCTGCGGCCTTGTCCATCACGGCGAACGGATACCCCTGGTTGTCCTTGCTGGCAACGACCCAGCCGGCCAGTTCAATCACCGTCTCGGAAACGTGCTGATCCGGCGGCAGTTCATCGGCAGCCGATACCGTTTGTGCGGGTGCGTCGTCCTTCGCGTCCTTTGCGTCCTTTGCGTTGGCTACGCCACTGCACGCGACGGCCAGCGCCAGGGCCAGTGCGGTGTGCAGGGCGCGGCGTGCAGGGGAGGAGGAAGTACGAATGGGACGGCTCCTTGCAATGCAATCTTCGGTGGAAGGAGGCCAGTGGCCGGCGAAGGCCACTGGTTCCCGGTACAGATGTCGATCAATTCAAACGGTGAGGGAGCGCTTAACCGCGCGGCTTGCGGCCGGCCGGTGCCCGTTCAAGCTGCTGCACACGGCCTTCAATTTGGTCCAGACGCTGGTTGGCCTGCTGTGCGGACTGGTTGGCCGATTCAGCGCTCTGTGCGGCGCCCTGCACCTTTACATCGAGCTGGTCGAGGCGCGAGTTGATGGTGGCAAACTCGTTCTTGTAGGACGCACAGGCGCCAAGGCTGACGGTTGCGATGAGCGCTACAGCAAGTGCGCGGGCCGTCTTCATGTGTTGCGGGTTCAGGTTCATTGCACTCCCTCCTTCGTCTGGGGAAGCTGGAATATAGCGGCGTTTGTTCCCCACGCTGACAAGCGCTTTCAGCTGAAATTGGAAGACGTGGAAGGGCTGTGAAATATGTTCGTCAGCAAAGCTTAACGAGTGAGATCAGGCGAGCTGATGCGCACACAGGCGATGGCCTTGCAGTTGCTCGAATCGTCCAATTCATCAGCCTGAAGGCGGCGTCATTTCTACCTGTTTCCCACAGGCCCACACGCCGGGCGCCATTCACTTGCAGCCAGCAGCGCCGGTGCACTGTCCGGCCGCACGTTCAGCAGCGTTGCAATCGCGCTGCGTTGGTCGGGCGCGTGTGCAACGTAGTCAGCGGCAATGCGGTAACCGATCCAGTAGCCAAGATCGCCGCGACGCGTTTCATCGCCGGGTCCGTTGTAGAGCCATTGCGACAGGTCGGTGCCGGCGCTGTCCTGGGCGAACTGGCGTTCCAGCGCGCACTCGCGGCCCTGGGTCCAGCGGCGCAGATGCGCGTTGGCCGGTTGCCCGGAGATCAGCTCGGCCACGTACTCGGCGCCTCCTTCCAGCAGCGTCTGATAGAGCAGGGTCGGCTGCGCAACCTCCGCGCCCGCGCCGGGCTGCTGGATGTGCACATACTCATGGGCGATCAGGTGCACGAAGCGGTCGCTCACATCGGCCTGCATCCAGTCGGCGTTGCACAGCGCTTCCAGGCCGATCACCACACCGTCGGGCGTGGTGACACCGCCGCTGTTGCCCCGGCCTACCAGCACCGTCACCGGTGGGAAGCGTGCCTCCGGCAGCAGCGTGCCCAGCCGGCCGAGCGCGGCGGCAACGCGGGTACGGATGGCGGGTAGGGCGGTCGCGCAGCGGCGTGCCTTTTCGAACAGCGCCGGCTTGTCCTGGATCGCGCGCGCCAGCCGTTCCATCGAACCGATGCGGCTATCGGTGAAACCGTGCAATGCCTTGCTGCCGGGATCCAGGTAGTGGCGCTGCAGTTCCTGCGCGCTTGGCCGTCCCTGGTTGGCATCAAGCACCTGGAAGAAGCGCGCGACATCCTCGGTCTGGATGACCACGTGGTCGGCAGCAGGCGTGCGAGCGGCGGCCTGCGCGGGCAGCACAGCAGCAAGCAGGACCCAGGGCAGCAATACCTGCAGCACTCCGAAGAGGCGGCGCGGCACAACGTGCGATGCAACGGATGACGGCTTCATCAGGATCCCCAACCCCATGCAGAGACCGCCACGATAGCGCGGCGGTGTCGGGTTGGAGTGGCTAGCTACTAGCCATGTCCCCATAGTTTAGACGCCCATTTGTCCCATAGTTGAGTACGTTCCGGGGTGTTTACACACAGACTATGGGGCAATCTGGCCCATAGTCTGTTGTAGCAAGTCGCAAGATTATGATTTCACGGGGGATTTTCCCATAGTCTGTGCAATCGACGGAAGATGCACAAACTATGAGCACAACAGATTTGGCTATCTATCGGCGCTTAACAGCGGGAACAGCAGGGGGTTCATTGCGAAGTACACGCTGCAGTCGCGATGACCGACTGGGTGGGCTCTTACAAAGAGCAGAGTCCAGGGCATACACTGACAATGATGTGATCGCGGTTGATCGGAGGTCATGCCGTTTCGATATCATCAGCCAGTCAAAAATTTTCCAGAAAACGGTGGCATGGGCATGAACGCAACTGATCGAGATATCCTGATCGTCGGCTTGTTTATAGCCTCTTTTGCCGTATCTTTTACCGGGTGGGCCTGCTGGCTTGCTGCGCGTCGAAGGCCTTATCGGTCTCCCAATCGAAAGGTCTGAGTGATCCTCTCGGTCTGGCTTAAAGGCCATAGGCGTATCAATGGAACTTTTCTGGGGACTGGGGGCTTGTGCACAGTCGGCCCCCAGAGCGGCTGCCCAAGTTGCTCAATTGCCAACTCTGCGGCCACGTCGGCGATATCTAAGCCGCACATAGAGGACGTATCCAAGCCACCTGGCTAAGAAGTCGGACTGGCCCTACCGTTAGCGCACCTGCTCGCTTGCGCAGTTCAAGGAGCAAGCGATCTAAACTAACTTTACTCCTCTTCACAAACTAGCGCAGAAGGCTGCATCAAGTCTTTGAAGATACAAGGCTCGTAACCATTTATGAGTCATCAACGCGCGCGAAATGACCGACGCTTGCAACGAGCGTTGATTTGCGTATGTTCGCGGAATGAACGCACTTTTCCTGCAAAAGGCCGCTATCCAAGCATCCTCTGAGGATGAGCTGCTCAACAAGGTCGTGGACGAGTTCGGACTCTATGTGCGCGTCGCTGACCTGTGGCAGCTCTTGGGATTCCGC
The DNA here is from genome assembly GCF_059515225.1 of Stenotrophomonas sp. CS3K5. NCBI lineage: Bacteria > Pseudomonadati > Pseudomonadota > Gammaproteobacteria > Lysobacterales > Lysobacteraceae > Stenotrophomonas > Stenotrophomonas sp. CS3K5. The sequence goes on along the minus strand of NZ_JCAKRX010000007.1, from coordinate 201,315 downwards.
AGCCTTGACGCAGCAAGGCGAGCTGCAGTCCAAGGGCGCTTGGGCGTTGAGGCGGTGAATCTTCCAGGCCGGCGGGGACATGTTGTTAGATCACATGCGCTCGCCCGCTGGCTGTTTGATGCAGCAAGAGAGAAGCCCAATTTCTGACTGACTTGCAATCGTTGCAGACGCATAGGAGATCAATCTATGGACTGAGCAACATCAACTGCGATGGGTAGAAACAACAAACCCCGACTGGCAGGTCGGGGCGTTGTGCGCAGCTAGCGTTCAGATCCGCAGAGCCGAATCTACCCCTGACCCGTATTTCTTTCAAGTACCCGTTACTTCGGGAGGGTGAGGTCATGTCCTCTCGCTTCCGTCAGGGAGACGACAGTGACACCAGACGAGCTCAGAAACAGGCTTAGGACTCTTGACCTCAATGATGAAGATAGGGCCTTCATCCTTGAACTGTTCTTCGAGGGCGCCGGCCGCAAAGTCGGCGCCTATGCGCTCGATAATGTGATCGTGGCGCACTACTCGAAGAAGTGTCGAGACGTGCGCTACCTAGAGAGTCACACCGTTGAACAGACCTTCGCATTTCAGCTTGAGCTGGATCCGGACGTCGTCGCCTACATCTGTCAAGTCACATGCCGTGGCGTCCGAAGAGGCCGACATGTGTCAAATGCCCACGCGGACTTCCTCGTCATCCGTCGTCAATCAGTGGAGGTGGTGGAATGCAAGCCGGCCTCCAAGCTGGAAAAGCTCGTTCAGGCAAAGCCCAACGAATGGATTGTGGAAGATGGCCTGTATCGAAACCTAGCCTACGAGGCTTGGGCAGAAGCACATGGCGTGACCTACAGGGTATGGACATCACCAAGGGTCAACGGCACGCATCATCGAAATCTCCAGTTCATGGTTCATCACTGGGACGAGGAACTTAGCCTCATCCGTCGTGAAGGGTTCAATGACGTGCAGAAGCAACTGCTCACTGGGCCAAAGAGCATCGCCTTCTTGATGGAGCGCATTGCCTGGTTCAATGCAGGAGTTGCAGCGGGGCTGATGGCGGATAGGCTCGTATACGGTCCAGTTGAGTATGTGCCCATCACAGACACACACCACTTCCTCCTCACCCTCAGTGAAGAGCAGGCGGACGAAATTGCTGCTGAGGTAGCCGGAGGCGTCTCAAGTCTATTCCTGGACGCGACTGGCCCGGTATCGCTCGCGAGCGCGTCTGATGTCGCACGGGGGACTACGCTGCTCGCACGGCTTGATCGCATCGAAAAGAACGGCGAACAGGTACCACGTTGGCTACGTGATGTGGCAAAAAGGGTGAAAAAGGCCCGAGCGGAGGGGCGAAATCCTCTGAACGAGACAGTCACGAACTTCGCCAGATGCGGCAATAGGCAGAGCCGACTAACTGTGGAGCAAACGGAGCTAGTTACCGTTGTCATACAGACGTTCTGGTTGAAGGGCCTGGCCAAGTCAATTGCCGATTTGCACAGAGAGCTGGCAAAGAGATGCGAAAAGGCCGGGGTGCAAACACCGGGTAGAAGAGCGCTGGAGAGTCGCGTCAAGAACACATCCAAGGCTACCCGAGACCTCTCAGTGGGCGGCAAGCGCCTCTACCAAGCCAACAGACCTCGATCCGATCCCCGCTTCAGGGCAGGTACGGCACTCGCCGTGCACTCGGTTCTACACCTGGATGCGACTAAGGTGGACCACAGGTCATTCATACAGGGAACGGAGGGCCTGGATAAGGACTGTCCTCTTCTCTACACAGGTCGCGACGAGGCGTCTGGCTCCGTCATGGCCCACGCGTTTGTGTTTGGCCCCGCTCGGCGCGATGGGCCCATGATTCTGATCAGAAACTATGTCCGCAAGTACGGCTGCGCTCCGCACTCGATTGTTACGGACCGAGGATCAGACTTGAAGGCGGGATTGAGCGAGATCGCGCTCGCCTACGGAATATCTATCCTGACTGTGCCGACCGGAGGAGGTCGCTTCAACTCGGAAGTGGAGACCATTCAAGGTCAGATCAATGCGATGGTAAGTCACAGGATGGATGGCAGCACTAAGCCGGATCAGGCTGGGCGGTCTGTAGATGGAAGGATGAAGAGTCGCTCGACAGCACGAATGGAGTTCTCTACCACAGAGGCTGAAATTGACGAACTCCTTTACACCAACCTTCCAGACAATCCCATCCGCAGCTCCTTCAGCGCGAAGGAGCGAATGGAGCACCTTCTCGAAGTGGCGCCAACCTCGGGAATTCCTGTTGCTTTCGACGATGATTTCAGGTTTCGAACTTCGGTGAAGCTGGACTCTAGGAAGTACGAGGCGACGCGCGGACTCCGCTTCTGCCAGAGGAACTATACGAACGCCGATCTCTCTGCGAACCTCCAGTACGAAACCATCTTGGAAGCACGTAGAGATCCTGAGGACACTACCTTCATTTGGATTCAGACAGATCGTCGTCGGTACAAAGCATGGTGTTCTCTGCTCTCAGAGATCGGTCACTACTCGTCCGAAGAAAGGTACTTCGAGACGATGTGGGACCAGCTGACTAGGCCGGAAGTCAAAATTCGAAAGGAGAAGGCGCAAAGGAATGCCTATGAGCGAACGAGCGCGGCGAACGAAGCGCAGCGCACCCGTGGCTCGATCTCAGCGAAGAACGAACCCAACGTCCGTTCAAAGAAGAGATGTACTGAGTCCATAAAGCAGGCCATGACCCTCAACGTAGACTTCAGCAAGATCCCTGATTTGCTCGCAAGAGAGGGCGCTGATGACCGCTAAAGCAAGGGGCAGAAGCGACCTGCGGAAGATTGAGTATCCGTTCATTCCGCACGCACGTTTCATGAGCACGCAAAGTGACTTGATGCGTTCAGTAGCTAGGGCTCAACCAGGCGACTTCATCTGGGTGATCGCTCCATCCTGGTCAGGCAAGAGCGAGCTGCGTCGGCAATTGCTTCCAGCGCTTGCAGGAAAGCCAGCTCACTGGCGCATCGGCAGCATCCCGCTCATCTCCGTACGGGCGGTTCTCAACCAAGGAGACAAGTTCAATCCGAAGGACTTCGCGCTGCGACTGCACCAGGAGATCACCGAGCCCGAGTTCGGATGGCTCAGGGTTGATGCCCACACCGGTAGCCCTGATCGATTTCATGAAGCTGCGGAACTTCGCGCTGCCTCGAAGTTCTGGCAGGAGATTCGACTACGCAACCCAGAAAGGGAGCTGCGATTGTCCTTTGAAAGGATGGCAAAGACTCGAGGGCTCAGGTACATCATCATCGATGAAGTCGCAAATATCTGCAGAGTTCAGAAGACCCAGAGTGCTCGAAACTACATGTTGGGGATCATGGCTCTAATCGAGGAGATAGGTTGCACGGCGATCATGTTCGGAACCCATGAGGCGGCACCACTGTATGAGCATGCGCAAGAAATATTCAATCGATCAGACATCCTCTACATGCGGCCGTACAACTTGGGCGCTAGTTCAGAGCTGGCGGATTACGCCGCGTTGATCAAAGCAATCGGCAGCAGCCTTCCCCTGGCGGGCGTGTCACTCCTTCAGGACAACCTGGAACTGATTGCCCTGAACGGCGGTGGTGTCTTTGGTCCAACCCTGCGATACCTCCGTCGCGCCAATGAGGAACGTAGTCGCGCTGGTAGCAGTACTCTGAACGAAGATCATCTGCGCGCCGCCTCTGGAACATCGAAGAATCACAGCTTGTTCTGGGCAGACATCGATAACTTCAATCTCCTCGCGAATGCCAAGCGTTCCCATATGCTCTCCGAATTCATGAGGGTCGCAGCCGATGTCTCGTAGCGAGAGAGCCACGGATCCAGCTCTGCCGAGATGGACGGTGCTCCCACCAATGAAGCCCCTGGCGGTGGGCACATCGGGAACCGAATCACTCACTAGCTACTGCTTGCGGCTATCAAAGTTGTGTGGGATTCCATGGACACGCTTCATCTCCATGATCGACTCTGAGAGTAGCTCTCAGGCTGTTAGATACACTGACTGCGCTCGGCTCTCTGGCCCTGGTCCAGTTTCGCTTAGAAGAGCCCGCACACTTGAGCGCTTGACTGGTCAGCGGCTCGTTGGCACCACTCTGTATGGCATTGGAGAGATCATTTCTGGGCGATCTGAAGCGCTTCACAGAGTCGCAGCGTGGTGTCCAATCTGCCTGTGCCAGGCAGCCGAAGAAGGGCTTCCGAACTTCTCGCGACTGATCTGGCGGTTCACTTCCTACTCTCACTGTTCAGTTCACGGTGCTCGAATTGAGCGATGCTGCCCACATTGTGACTTCGCAAGTATCAGAAACAGCGGCTCATTCCTTTGCCCAAAGTGCAATGGATCGCTGGAAGTCCAAGCCCGCTATGACCGTCCTAGTCGCGCGGAGGCCTGGACAAATCACTGCATTGAGGAGCTTATTGAGTGGACCTCGAATCACCCTAGGCTGCCACTTAGGAAGGCTAGTCTCATCAGATTTCTGACTGCCGTTGATTCAGTGAACGAGGCGAAAGCGCTCTCGTACATTGCGCCGAAGAAGGCCCGTGACGACTTTGTGCGGTACGTTCGTTGGAGAGATGCGAGCGTCCCAACTCTTGGCCTTCGGCCTGATACAAGCCGGGTGGATCTTGGAGATCTTCTGAGGGCATCAGCAAAGCAGTGTGTGTCGGTGCTAGACATGCTTCTAAGACCGGAGGAGTCCGCGTCGGCACTGCTTCCAGGCGTCCAGTACCACTTCGAACTTCCCGCGCTTCACGGCAAAGCAGCCAATGACTGCGCCAGACTTGCACGAATCGTCGAAGCGCTGACTGACGACGTCGACTGTGTGCTGCCTGCAATGCAAGTTATCTTATGCTGCGCCCGAATCAGGAAGGCCTACAAATGCCGTATGCCGGGTCACTACTCCAGGTATGCAGTGCAGCTCCGAATTCAGCGCTCGCTCTTCCTGGTGATCTCACCCGGTCGGATCAACTTAGCCTTCCGTGCTGCTGTGAAGATGATTGAGGAGGGCATTGAGGAATCCGATCTAGTGAAGCGTGTTGCTAGACAGTTCCGCATCCCAATGGAGACCTCTGCGGGATTGGCTCGATCTGCCTCCACTGTACTGGGCGCTGATAGTCGTAGCAGTGATCAGGGTAGTCTCTAGGTTCCGATGACGGGCGGTTCGAAGCCAGTCGCGAGCAGCCAGTTCCACCCCGCGTGCCAGCCCATCACGCCCCAGATATTGCCGGTACGCAGCGTCCAGGCGCATTTGAACAGCGAGAACAGGAACGTGCTGAGCATGACCAGGGGCGGCTGGTGCGGACTGAAGTGCAGAGAACAGAAAGCGAGCGACACCAGCAGCACTGCAACCGCGAGATTGGTCTTGCGGGCGGCAAGGTCTTCCAAGCGGAAGACAGCCCACACCGTACGCAGATTCTGGACACGATGCTGGCGATCGCCAGCGAACTGGGCGCCAGCGCCGGCCAAGTCGCCATCGCTTGGGCCAGCATGCGTGGCGCGGTTTGCATCTTATGTCTCCGCACGGCGGCGCAGTTGGCCGACAACTTGGGCGCCCTATCCATCGAGCTTTCGGCGGAGCAACGAACACGGCTTGATGCCGCAAGTAGCCCGATCGCCGCCGCTGCCATGCGAGATGTGGCGGAGGCGTACACCTCGCCCACTCGCGTGGTCGTCGGAGCTCACTTCCGCGCCGACGCGGGAAAGCGGCCGGTTTCAGGCCATCTAGATGCCGCGTGGCTCATAGGCAGACCACACGTGCTCCCGATGTGCACGGCTCAAGGCGACTGTGCACAGAGGCAATAGGGCCACCGACGCTCTCCCTCCCACCTAGTGGTCGGCTATAGGTTTCGGGATTGACGTACCACTCTGCTCCCGCCGACAGCGCGCCCTAATCCCTGCCTCGTCGATGTCCGCTTCCGGCCAGAAGCGGACACTCAACGTCAGAGGTAAATCGCGCCGCGAAGCGGCTTCAACTTGAATGAACTGTTAGAACCCGCGGGCCTTGAACTGGGTCTTTTGAAAATCGTATTCCACTGCAAGTGTTTCAAGTAGATTGTGTACCGAAACGGCCAGCTTGGCATTCATACCATTGAATTCTTGCTTCTTGGAAACAACGAACTCTCGCAGGTAGTTGGCACGAAAAGCCTTGATTCCTGCTTTTCTGTCCGAATCCATGACCTCAAAAATTGCGTCTTGATAGAAAAGTTCTATGCGACGCATCTTTTCGTCAAGAAGTGAGTGTTTATGGATGATGGTATGTCGGTCTTGAGCGTACGAATCTAGGGTTTTACGCAAAGCTTTTAGCTTTGCAACGACGGCGGGACGGTGCTGAACTTTGGTGTTAGTGATGATAATGGAGTGCGTTACGTGCTCCTCGTGAACGCAGAGGTGGAATACTGAATTGACAAGTTGAAGTGCTCTGTCATACGCAGAGTTGGCGCGAATCAGATAGTTCTCAATGTTGTAGATCAGATGATCTGCGCGAGATGCGGAAATCTTCTTTGAATAGTCATAGTTGGCAAGGAGCTCAACAGCGAAGTCTAATTGATCAAGCCACGTCAAAGCGTGTGCGAGATGAAAGCCAACTCTCTGGCGGTAGAACTGATACTCATCAATCGTGGCGTTTGATGGAGATAACTCCCCTGGCTCTTCGTTCATCGAGCCTAGCGCGTCCTCAAAAACAAGTTTCACGAACTTGCTTGTCTTCAATGTGACGAAGTTATCCATCGCGGGTTGCAACTACCTAATAGACGGACCTGTGGGTCCAGTTAAATGGCACCTCCACAAAGCGCCGAGCCGCGCGCCTTCCCCTTGATACAGCTCGATCTTAGGTCGACTGAGTCCGTCTAACAATCCAGCGTATGATCGGACCCAGCACAGCACAATACGGAGCATGCGCTCTTGCAAGTGTCCGTTATGGATCGCATGGCGTCCTGCGGCCAGAAGCGGACAGCCACCCCATCCCTGATAAACATCCCTAGGCCGCAGCAGACCTCGAGCCTGCTGTGGCCAATTGGTTTTGGGCAGACTACGCCAATGGCCTAAATTCCCCTGGGTCAGTGAGTCCAGCCCGCCCCTTCCAGGACGCCTTTGAGCCACTTCAAGTTGATGTATCGTCCGCACAGAAGATCCCATGCATCGCGCCCAGCAGTGCTGCAACGCGCGGGTCTGCCATGCGGTAGATGATCGACCGCGATTCCCGTCGGGTCGCGACAAGCTTTCGTTGACGGAGTTCGGCCAGTTGCTGGGAGAGCGCCGGCTGTCGAATGCCGGTGGCTTCCTCCAGTCCGCCCACCGTCATTTCACCTTGCGCGAGCTGGCATAGCAGCAACAGGCGCGAGGGGGTGGCCATGAAACGCAGCAATTCGGCCACTTCGGGCACGCGCTCCTTCATCGTGGCTAGGTCAGACGGGCTGAATGGGGGGCTGGTCACAGGCAATGGCAACTTGGGCGGCTGATGTGATGCGAACACCATGGGTAAGCCGTGCAATCTAGCATGTTTCAATAGTTGCACAGATTACGTAACTATGTAATTCTTAGGCCACGAAGCCTCCTGGAGCCAGTCATGATTCCATCCGTAGCGGTAGACGCCCCCCTGGATCAGGCTGTGCGCTTGGTCAGCGATGCGCGTGCCGGCCTGTTTCCCTCGCCTTCCGTGAAGACGTTCTTCGATCCTGCTACGTTCACTGCCAGCCACGTCGTACGCGATCCAACGTCTTCAGCGTGCGCCATCATCGACAGTGTCCTGGACTTCGACATGGCCGCAGGCCGCACGTCCACGTCCTCCGCATCGGCGTTGGTGGACTACGTACGTGCCGAGCGCCTGCAGGTGCAATGGTTGCTGGAAACCCACGCGCATGCCGACCACCTGTCCGCGGCTCCATGGCTGCAGGAGCAGGTGGGAGGCGCGCTGGCTATTGGCGAACACATCACCGCAGTCCAGGAAACCTTCGGCAAGGTCTTCAACGCCGGCACTGCATTCAAGCGGGATGGCAGCCAGTTCGATCGCCTGTTCGCCGACGGTGCCTCCTTCCGCATCGGTAATCTGCAGGCGATGTCGCTGCACGTGCCAGGCCATACCCCCGCTTGTCTGGCGTACGTGATCGGCGACGCCGTATTTCCTGGAGACACGCTGTTCATGCCGGACTACGGCACCGCCCGATGCGACTTTCCAGGTGGCTCGGCGCGCCAGTTGTATCGCTCGATCCAGCGCCTGCTGTCCCTGCCCGACGCCGCCCGCGTATTCCTGTGCCATGACTACAAAGCCACCGGCCGGGACCATTTCGCATGGGAAACAACCATCGGTGCCGAAAGGACAACAAACATGCATGTGCACGAGGGCGTGAGTGAAGCCATGTTCGTGGAACTGCGGGAGGCTCGTGATGCCACGCTTCCGATGCCACGGCTGATCCTGCCGTCAGTGCAGGTCAACATGTGCGCCGGCCATCTGCCCGAACCCGAAGAAAACGGCGTGCGCTACCTCAAGCTGCCGGTGGACCTCCTATGACGCTCTCTCATCTGGCCTGGTATTGGCCGCTCGCTGGCGGTGCCATGATCGGAACAGCGGCCGGAGCCTATCTACTCCTTCTCGGGCGCGTTGCTGGCATCTCGGGTCTGCTTGCCAGGACACTGGGCATGCCGGGTGACGGCGGACGCAGCAGTGCTGCCCTGTTCCTGGCGGGACTTGCCCTGGCGTCAGGCTTGGCAATGGTGGCCAGGCCCATACCCCTGCCGGCGCTCTCCGCAAACGGAGCAGTGGTATTGGTGATTGCCGGACTGCTGGTGGGTTACGGAACTCGCCTTGGCGCTGGCTGTACCAGTGGGCACGGTGTCTGCGGACTAGGCCGGGCATCGCCGCGTTCGGTGGTGGCGACCTGCGTGTTCATGCTCGTGGGCATGGCCACGGCAACCCTGGTACAGATTGCGACCGGAGGCCCGGCATGATCCGTCTTGCCGCGTTCCTGTGCGGCGCACTCTTCGGATTGGGCCTGGTCGTATCCGATATGGCCAACCCAGCCCGCGTGCTTGCTTTCCTGGATGTGAGCGACGCCTGGGACCCCTCCCTGGCGCTGGTCATGCTGGGCGCACTGATTCCTTCCGGCGCAGCCTACCTGTGGATACGCGCCCGAGGAACACCACTGCTTGCCGCATCGCTGCACATTCCCACCCTTCGCATCATCGATCGGCGCCTGGTCATCGGTGCGGCGATATTCGGCCTGGGTTGGGGACTGGCCGGAGTGTGTCCCGGCCCGGCCATCGCGTTGCTGGGAACCGGCCAGCCCTTCGCGATCATCTTTGCCACGGCAATGATCGCTGGCGTGCTCCTGCATGGCCTCATTCATCGCCCCACCGCAACTACGGGACAACCATGAACCTCAAGCCACTCTCTGCCAGCCTCAAGGTGTCCGGTCAGCTTCTGCCAAAGGACATTGAAGCCCTGAAGGAGCAGGCCTTTGCGAGCGTGATCTGCAACCGGCCCGACGACGAACAGCCGGAGCAGCCCAGTCACCATGCGCTGCAGGCTGCCTGCGACCAGGCGGGCATGCAGTTTGCCTATCTTCCGGTAGTGCCTGGTGTCATTACCGATGATCAGGTGCATACCTTTGCCAAGTTGATCGACGCGCTGCCACGCCCTGTTGTCGCGTACTGCAGAACCGGCACCCGTGCTGCGATGCTGTGGGCGCTGTCGGAAGTCGTTCACAATGGAGCGGCATTTGCTGACGTCCTGTCTGTTGCTTCGGACGCAGGCTACGACCTTTCCTCCATCGCAACACGGCTGCAGCAAGGTCCGGCGTCCGCCGACTGACATATGGAAACGCTATCTATGCTGCAGTGGGTGCTGGGCGGCCTGTCTGGCGTCCTGGTCGGCTTCGTCCTTGGCGTGGTTGGTGGGGGCGGATCCATCCTTGCGGTACCACTGATGCTCTACGTGGTCGGGGTGGAAGATCCGCATGTGGCTATCGGCACCAGCGCCCTGGCAGTGGCGGTCAATGCGGTGTCGAATCTGGTGATGCATGCCCGTAAAGGGAATGTTCGCTGGCCCTGTGCCTCGGTCTTCGCCTTGGCGGGGATCGCGGGCGCCTACGTGGGTTCCAGCTTGGGCAAGGCGTTCGACGGCAAGAGACTGCTGGCTCTGTTTGCTGTGGTCATGGTCATTGTCGGCATCGCCATGCTTCGCAGGCGCAACACGCTTGGATTCGCGGACGCTCGGCTCGGCAGACGCAACGCGCCCGCACTGATTGGGCTGGGCGCCACCGCCGGCGGGCTTTCCGGCTTCTTTGGCATTGGCGGAGGTTTCCTGATCGTGCCCGCACTGGTGGCCGCGACGGGCATGCCGATGATCGCCGCAGTCGGAAGCTCGCTCGTCGCCGTCGCCGCATTTGGCATGACCACCGCACTGAACTACGCACATGCGGGTCTGATCAACTGGAAGCTCGCGGCCGTGTTTGTCGTCGCCGGAATGGCTGGCGGTACTGCAGGAGCAGCAACTTCGACCAAGCTTGCCAGCTCTCGTGGAGCTCTGAACACGGTATTTGCAGTACTGATCTTCATTACTGCCGCATACATGCTGTGGAAGGTGAGCTGACCGGGTGTACGCCGGCCCCGCAGTTGAACCGACGCACCAAGACACGACAGCCGCGCATGCTCTGGGTCCATGCCTCCCATTCAGACACACCGGGTGCGACCGCATGTCGCACCGGCGTCTGGCCGCCGGGCAGCCGCCCGGCCTTGCCCTACAATGCGTGGGTGCGCTTCCGTGCCTTCCACCGCTGCCTCAGCCTGATGGCGCTCGTCGCCATGCTGCTCATCGTGCTTGCCCCATTGGTAAGCCGGTGGCTCGCGCACGGCACGGCAGCAGGCCACAGCGAAGCAATACACGCTATTGAGCACCAGCCTGCTGCAATGCAGCAGCATGAGGGTGGCGAGCATCACCACCACGGTGCTGGCGACGCGACGGACATGATGATGTCCGCCGACCACGACCACCATGCAATGGCCGCGCACGCCGAGGTGCGTCCGCTGCAGGATCCCGCCGGCAAGCCCCGCAATGACCCGCATGCCGGGCACGACATGGGCGTGGACTGCGACTACTGCCTGATCGCAGCGCGCATGGTGAGCCTGCTGGTAGCCCTGTTGCTCGCGCTGATCGGCTGGCGCCCACCACACTTTGCCCGCGCGTGGACGCTCAGCTGGGGTTCCAGCATTTCCGCCGGGCACCTCGGCGCCCGCGGCCCTCCCCTGCACGCTTGATCGCCCGCGCCCGCCGCGCGGACACCCTGCCGATGCCACTCAACGCCTGCGCCTGACTGCGCGGGCGCAACGGCGTTTCCCGATCTCCGCACTACCTGGCCTATGCCGGGTGGTGCCGTCTGCTGTGACCATGAACCAGAACCTCACTCGCACCACGCTTTCGCTCAGCCTGGCCACCGCGCTGGGCTGCCTTTCCCTGTTGCCGACCGATGCATCCGCGCAGGATGGCACTGCACTGACCTTGGGCACCGTGCAGGTAACCAACGACGGATCCTGGGACCGCAATGCACGCACCGTTTTCAGTTCCGTCGACGTGATTGGCTGCGATCTGCTGCAGTCGCAGCGCGTCGAGCACAGTTGGGAGCTGCTGATGAACGCGCCCGGCGTGCAGGTGACCCAGTTCAAGATGGGCACCGACGCAGGGCGATTCTCGTTCCGTGGCTTCAACGGCGAGGGCCGCATCAATGCCGTGAAGCTGCTGATCGACGGCATTCCCAGCAACGACAACGCCGGGGGCATGCCCTACCTCGATGCGGTCTGGCCGCTGAATATCACCGCCATGGAAATCGTGCGCGGCACCAACGACGCGCGCTACGGCCTCAACGCCATTGCTGGCGATGTCAACGTGGTTACCCGTCAAGGCGGCAATGACGGCCAGCTGAGCGTGACTGCGGGCAGTTTCGGCACGCAGGACCTGCAACTGGCCAAAGGTTTCGAGCATGGGGCGTGGTCGCAGAATTACTTCATCGGCTGGCGGCAATCGGCCGGTGAACGTGACCATGCCGACGCCACGCAACGCAGCTTTGCCGGCAAGTGGTTCTACACAGATCCCGACGGTACCTGGCGCGGAGGCTTGACCATGCGCTACTACAAGAACGCGGCACTGGAAGCAGGCTACCTCAGCTACTCTGGACTGCAGGCCGATCCGAAGCAGTCTCCCGCTTACGCCAAGGACGACCGCAGCGAACGCGAGACCCGCCAGACCGCGTTTCACTTCGATGGTCGCATCGGCGCCGCCTGGACCTGGGCGGCCAAGGCCTACCAGAACGACTACCGCAACCAGCGTTGGGTCACCTTTACCCAAGGTGGTGCGCAGCAGGAGCGGTTCAACGATGAAACCCAGCGTGGCCTGATCCTCAATGCCACCTGGCGGCCGGACACCGCACTGGCAGAGCTGGTGGTGGATGCCGGCGTTGATGGCCAATGGCAGGACAACATCGCCCAGCGCTACCGCACCGTGCAGCGTCAACGCCAGGCCACCCTGCGCGACTGGGACTTCGATCTGGATACCCGCGGTGCGTACGTGCAGGCGGTGATCCGCCCGATCGACCGGCTCAAGCTGGTACCGGCGTACCGTGTGGATCGCATCTACGGTGACTTCACCAATGTCTCCTCGGGTACGTCGGCGCCGGTGTACGACTATGGGCTGATCAAGCAGCCCAAGTTCAGCGCTTCCTATGACATCAGCGAGTCGCTGGTGGCCTACGGGAACTGGGGGCGAACTTTCCAGATCGGTAGCGGTAACGGCGCCTATCGCACGCAGGCGGGCAATCTGTCGCCTTCCATCAATGAAGGCTGGGAAGCGGGATTGAAATGGTCACCAACGGCAGGCCTGCAGACCCGCGCTGCAGTGTGGGAGCAGACCGCATCTGACGAGGTGGCCACGATCCTCGGCGTGAACGGGACCACCGGCAGCAATGAGGTTGGCAACGTAGGCAAGACCCGCCGCCGGGGCTGGGATCTGCAGGCCAACTGGCAACCGGATGCACGGTGGCGGGCGTGGGCGTCCTATTCCCGGCAGAAGGCCACCATCGAAGTCCCTGATCCAAGCGCACCGGCCACCCGCGGCCGGCAGATCGAAAATGTGCCGAACTGGCTGGCCAGCGCTGGCCTGGAATTCAGCCCAACGCCGGACTGGACCTTCAGTGCCTGGGGTAATGGCCAGGGTGACTACTACGTGGAGCGCACCAATACGTTGGGCCGCTTTGGCGGCTACGCGCTGCTCAACCTGAGCGCCACATACAGGCTGAGCCTGCGCAACCAGCTTTCGCTGCAGCTGAAGAATGCCACCGATCGGGCCTATCTGTACGCCTGGTATGACAGCGGATCCTCGGGCTATTCGCCCGGCGACGGCCGTGCGCTCTACCTGACCTGGACGCGGGAGCTCTGAGGTGCACGCTATCGCTCCCCCTGCCGCCGCGGACCGGATGCGCTTTTACCGTGCAGTGTGGCGGTGGCATTTCTATGCCGGACTGTTTGTCCTGCCCTTCATCGCCTGGCTGGCATTGACCGGCGCCGTCTACCTCTACCAGAAGCCCATTGATCGTTGGGTCCACGCAGAACTGAAGGTGGTCGAGCCCGCTGATGCGCAAAAGGCAGCGCCCAGTGCAGATATAGCCGCCGTGCAGGCCCTGACCGGGGGCGATATCTTCCGCTACACCACACCGGAACGTGCCGATGGCAGTGTGGAGATTGGCGTCATAGAAAAGGATGGACGCCGACAGGTCTACTACGTGGACCCCGGCACATCGCACGTGCTGGGTCATCTGCCAGAGAAGGGCACGTTCTCGGGCGTGGTCCGGCGCCTGCACAGCCTGGATCTGCTGGGAAGCTATGCCAGCGCACTGATCGAGATCGCTGCGGGCTGGGCCATTCTGCTGGTCGCCACGGGTGTCTATCTGTGGTGGCCCCGTGGACAACGCGGTGGTGTAACCACCGTACGCGGGCAGCCGGGCCAACGGCTGTTCTGGCGGGACCTGCATGCGGTGACAGGCGTGTGGGTGGGCCTGGTACTGCTGTTTCTGGCGGTCACCGGCATGCCGTGGTCGGTGGTGTGGGGCAAGCAGGTCAACGCCTGGGCCAATGGCCAGGACTACGGTTACCCCGCCGGCGTGCGCGTGGACGTGCCCATGTCGCAGCAGCGCCTTACCGACACCACGACCCCCACTTGGTCGATGCAGCAGGCCCAACTGCCCGTCTCCGATGCGTCGCACGCCCGCCACACGGCGAAGCCTGGCAACGACGGCCATGAGGGACATGCGGGGCATGGCGGGAGTGCTTCTGGCGAACTGTCGCCGCAACCGGTTGCCATCGGCATCGATGCCGCCATCCACGCATTTGAACGCTTGGGATTGGCACGCGGCTACAGCATCAGCCTTCCGCGTCGACCGATGGGGGTGTACACCGCCTCGGTATATCCCGAAGCGCTGGACCAGCAGCGTGTCGTGCACCTGGACCAGTACAGCGGCAACGTACTGCTGGATATGACCTACGCCGACTACGGCCTGCTCGGGCGCGGCCTGGAATGGGGCATCAATGTGCATCTCGGGCAGGAATACGGCACGGCCAACCGCTTGTTCCTGCTGATCGCCTGTTTGGCCATCGTGCTGCTGTGCGCCAGCGGCGCGGTGATGTGGTGGAAGCGCCGCCCGCTCGGCGGCCTGGGCGTTCCGCCGCTCCCACGAGAGGGCCGCAGCGTTGCCGGCGTCTTTGCACTGTTGTGCATCGGCGGCCTGATCTTCCCGCTGGTGGGTGCCTCGTTGTTGCTGGTGGGGTTGCTTGATTTCCTGGCCACCCGCGGCTGGCGTACGCAGCCCGCCTCCTGATTCGTTGTTCAACGCCCAGCCGGGCATCGTTTGTTCCCCTCAACGGAGACATGACCGCATGAACTTTTACTCCCTGAAATATCTGCTTGCCACCGCGCTGCTTGCGCTCTCCGGCATCGCTTCCGCAGCCGATGCTGCAAAGACGCCGTTTGCGCTGCCGGCCCTGCCTTATGCCACCAACGCACTGGAACCGGCTATCGATGCGCAGACGATGGAGATCCATCACGGCCGACATCACAAGGCCTACGTGGATAACCTCAACGCCAAGGTCAAGGATTTCCCCACACTGGCGAGCGCATCGCTGGAGGATATCCAGCGGAACATTTCGACGTACGACACGGCGGTACGCAACAACGCCGGCGGCCACTACAACCACAGCCTGTTCTGGACGCTGATGGCACCTGCTGGCCAGGGCGGCACGCCGTCGCCGGCACTGCGTAGCAAACTGGTTGAGACCTTCGGCTCCGAAGAAGCGTTCCGCACGAAGTTCTCGGAAGCGGCTACGAAACTCTTCGGCTCCGGCTGGGCATGGTTGATCGTCAAGGTCGATGGCTCGCTGGCCATCACCACCACCGCCAACCAGGACAACCCACTGATGGATGCGGTGGCGGAGCGTGGCATCCCCGTTCTGGCGCTGGACGTCTGGGAGCACGCCTACTACCTGCACTACCAGAACAAGCGTGCCGATTACATCAAAGCGTGGTGGCCGCTGGTCAACTGGCAGCAGGTCAATGCCCGCTATGACGCAGCCTCCAGCAAGCGCTGAGCCCCCCTTTTTGCACCACAGCTAAAACTCTAAAGCTGACATGACCCCTGGAACCCTCATCAGCACCGCCATCGTCATGGCACTGGCCTGCGCGGCGCCGTCGGCCTTCGCCGTAGAAGATGCGGTGCCTCCCGCGTCGCGTGCGTCCAATGAAGCGCCCAGCTGGACGTTGAAGCCGGTGGAGGTGACCGCCACGCGCGGCACCTACGCCGCCTCGACCACGTCCGCCGCCACCCGCACCGATACGCCCATCACCGAAGTTCCCCAGTCGGTGCAGGTCATCACCAGCACCCTGCTGCGCGAGCAGGACCGGCGCACACTGGGTGATGCACTGGTCAACGTTTCCGGCGTTACGCCCACGCGCTCGGACGAGAACCTGTTCATTCCGCCTATCGTGCGTGGGTTCCCCGCCGAGGTCTATCTGGACGGCTTTCCGCTGTTTGCAGGCAACCAGCAGGCCTACGACCCCACCGGCATGGTGGGTATTTCCAGCATCAGCGTGCTGAAGGGGCCCAGTGCGACGCTCTATGGCGGTGGTCTCGGCACGCCGCTCGGCGGCGTCATCAACATTGAAAGCGAACGCCCGGACCCATCGGCGTCCAGCGGCTACGTCGCATTGCGCGGGGGCAGCTTCTCCACCTGGAACCCCTACGCGGATATCAACGTTCCGCTGTCTTCTACTGTCGCAGCGCGGATCAGTGCGGAGTACCAGAAGAACGATAGCTGGATCGATGAGGTTCATGGCGAACGCTGGTCGTTGCAACCCAGCCTGCTCATGCAGCTGAGCGACGCCACCGAGTTGCTGCTGCAAGGCCAGTTCAACCGGCGTCGCGCTCTGGAGTATTCCGGCCTGCCCGCTGATGCGGCTCTGGCCGGCATGCTGGACCGGAACGCCTTCCCCGGCTCGCCTGAGGGCCAGCCGTTGACCAGCAACGACAGCAGGATGGGCACCGCCACCCTGCGCCACGCATTCTCTGACCGCGTGGATCTGACTGTGACAGCGCGCTACTTCCGCGGCAAGGTCGATGAGAGTGGCAGCTTCGTCTTCCCCGGCCTGGCGCCCACGGACACGGTTGCACCCGAGTACGACGTCTTCCCGATCACGATGGTAAACCGCACCAAGGAAGCCACGCTGGATGCCAACCTCTCGGTCAAGGCAGACATCCTGGGCGGCGAGCACACCCTGCTGGGCGGCATCAACTACGACTGGACAAGCTTCTACAGCGGCATGGGCCTGTTCATCAGTGATAGTCCTTCCGGCGTGATCAACCTCGCAGATCCTCGTTACATGCTTCGCTATACGGCGCAGTTGCCGGTCAACTCCTATACCGATGATCGCTTCACGACCATTGCCGGCTACATCCAGGACCAGGCCACCTATGGCCGACTGCATCTGACCGGCGCCCTGCGCTGGACATCGCTGAAGTTCGTCGAAAACAGCAATATCGGTGTGGCCAACGACAAGACCTTCAGCCATGTGTCTCCCCACTTCGGGGCAACGTACGATCTCGCTCCCGGCATCGCCCTGTTTGCGGGCTACGCGACCGCCTTCCGTGCACCATTCGGCTTCATCGGTCTTGCAGCGCCGGAGCCTGAAACGTCCACCAACATGGAAGGGGGCTTGAAGCTGTCACTGCCTGGGCGTGGACTTTCCGGCACCGTCGCGGTATTACGGCAGAAGCGCGAGGATGTGGCGGTATCGGACCCGGACAACGTGGGTTACTACATCCAAAGTGGCCGCCAACGGGCACGCGGGGTGGAAATGGACATGGTATGGGAGCCCACGCCGGCCTTCTCCCTGCTGGCCAACTACGCGCACACCAGGACGCGGGATGAAGGCGCCTCCCCTGGAGATCGCGTGGCCCGCGTTCCGGACAACAGCGGGCGCCTTGCGGCGCGCTATCGACTGCTCGAGGGACCGGCAAAGGGACTGGCCTTCGGCGCGGGGGTCACCGCCGTCAGCGCCAGAGAGCTGACGCTTCCCAACACCCTTGCGGCTCCCGGCTACGCCGTGTTCGACGCCCAGGCGTCCTACGACTTCGGACGGTTCACGCTCGGTCTCTCGCTGGTCAATCTCACCGGCCGTAAGGCGTGGGATCCATACTCGTACATGGGCTACGCCGTCGTAGCACCCAACCAGCCCCGCTCGGCATTCGTCACGCTCAGAATGGACCTCTGATGGAAAGCCCCATTAAGCGGTGGCCCGCTGTCGCCGCCTTGCTGTCGGCCGTTGTCTGTGCTTCTTCTGCTATCGCATCACCAGCAGCGTCAACCGGTGGCGTGGTCATTTCGCTGTATCCGGCTGGCGCGACGCAGCCGCTGGGTGTGCAGGAGCTGCACGACACGTTGGATACCGGCGAGACACTGATCTACGACGTGAGTGAGCCAACCCTGGAGATGTACCGGCCCGCGCCCGGCAAGCAGAATGGAACAGCGGTCATCGTTGTTCCCGGGGGAGGCTTTGTTGCCCTTGGCTATGTTCGCGGCGGCACGGATGTGGCCCGCGCTCTGGCCGAGCGTGGCATCACTGCCTTTGTGCTGAAACACCGCACAGTGCGCAGCGGCGATGGACCGATGCGCATTCCCGCGGTGCACATGGAAGAGATGGAGCAGGTGATGTCACGCGCCCGGACGGGCTCGCCCGTTGAGATGCCGCCGTTTGCCGGAGAGCCAAAAGCCGTCGAGGACGGCGCGCGCGCCATGACCATCGTGCGGCAGCGTGCTGGTGAGTGGGGCGTCATTCCAGACCGGGTGGGCATGATCGGTTTCTCGAGCGGCGCTTACCTGGCTGCAGATCTTGCCATCGGCCCCAAGGCGACACGTCCGGACTTCGTAGGGCTCATCTACGGCGGTCTGCGCACACCCGTGCCTGCAGATGCGTCACCGGCATTCATTGCCGGCGCTGCTGACGACGACTATCAGCCCAACGATCCCATTCTGCTCTACAGCGCATGGCGGGGTTCTGGCGTACCAGCGGAGCTGCATCTGTACGAACGTGGAGGGCACGGCTTTGACCTTCACCCGAAGGGCGTGACCAGCGATCTCTGGTTCGGTCAGTTCATTGCGTGGATGCAGGTGCGGGAGCTGATGCCAACGTCGGGGAGGTGAAGGCTCTGCAACGCATCCTGGCAAAGAAGCCATGGAAGTCCGTCAGGGGCTGGGTAGTGATCGGGTGCGTAATGCTGCACGCATCTGGCGCACTTCGGCTCCGAAACTGCCATCCCCCCAATCCCGAGAGATCCTCCTGGTCGCTGCGGTAGCGATGTCCGCTTTTTGATCCCGGCCAGCTTGAGCTGATGCCGCAAGGAGAAGGCACGCTGGATGCTCCATCACTGGAGCATCCTATGTCATCTCATTTCACGCCGTGGAACAAAGGAAAGTTGGTCGGTCAAAAGGCACCGCTCAGGCTTAGCGACATTTGGTCGATCAGAGTGCGCCTACAAGTTGCAGGCCGCACTCGTGATCTGGCGCTGTTCAACTTGGGAATCGACTCGAAGCTAAGAGGCTGCGATCTGGTCAGCCTACGGCTTCGAGACGTATCGCATGGTTCGGCCATCGCCAAGAGGGCGATCGTTCTGCAGCGCAAGACGGGAAGACCAGTTCAATTTGAGCTGACGGAGTTAACGAGAGCCGCGCTCGCCGAATGGGTCCGACGAGCTCAGCTAGGTTCGGCATCCTATTTGTTCCCAGGACTGAGGGATGGTCACCTTTCCACCCGGCAGTACGCACGCATTGTGGGCTCATGGGTTACGGCTATTGGACTCGACCGTAACAGCTACGGTACCCACAGCATGCGACGGACCAAGGCATCATTGATATACCGGCGTACCAAGAACCTGCGCGCTGTTCAAATCCTCCTGGGCCACACCAAACTTGAGAGCACAGTGAGGTACTTGGGAATTGAGGTTGAAGACGCGTTGGAGCTGGCGGAGCAGACTGAGGCCTGAGGCGGAAAGTATCTAAACGAACCGCGGCCTCCTTAGGGTAATTTGGAGGCCGCTTTCGGCCAAAAGCGACCGTCGACGTTTGAGTTACCCCGACCCACGAGGGGGCTCGACTTGATAGATTCCTACGCCAGCTTTACCGACGCGGTAGCGATAGCCTCAATGTCTAGAATGATCGTGTTAGCCATTTCCAAAATGGCTCTGGTCTGAGCCAGGCCGGGTTCAACATCGTTGTGAGCTATCCGGTTGCGGTAGACGCCGTAGAATCCGCTGATCAAGTTTCGCATTGCCTGCTTTTTCGGCTCGTCAAGCGCCACTGGAATTTTCCCACCCCTGCCAAATACGAGATTGACAAGCTCGTCGCCGTCAATTTCCTCTGCGACGCCGAATGCGCGACGGAGTCTGTCCGTGAGAATGACGAATATCTTGCGCATTGCCGAGTCATAATGCGCGCCATTGATCAGAGGAACCACGCCATCTTTTAGCTTCTGATCATAGTGCTGATACTCGTCAATGACCTCCGCGAGGTTCCGAAGTGCGGTTGGCAGGTCCCAGAACACGATGTCCCGGATGTCGCCTTGGCACGCATCTTTGTCATTCTGGTCCAGGTAGTACTTAAGGAACTTCAAATGCCTGCCGAGATTTCCGCATTGATTCCAGTCCAGCCCCGTCACGTCTAGGAGCTTCAGGCACTCATCGCTGAGACTCTTTTGGAGTGCAAGAAGCTCTGGCGCTTCGGCGTCAGGGTAGACATTGAACATCTCTACCGCCTTGTCGTATGCCTTCACGTACTGCTGAACACCATTCGCTAGGGACATATGGGCTCCAAAGGCTCAACGGCTGAATTATGCCGAGCCGAGAAGCGGCTGCGGCTTGAATGAACTGTTAGGCCGCACCGGCCTTTCTCATCAGGTCCTTGTAGTCGTCTTTCATATGCTGATTCCGAGGCAGAACAGGAGTAGGGGTTCGAAATACCTCCTCTGCAGTTCCGGCAGGAGCTGAGTCCAGATCACGGGCAGGAGTCTGCCGATCAAAAGCGTCTTGTATAACGCTCGGGCAAAGGATCGCATTCCGGCAACGCAGCGAGGTACGCTTCAAGAGCATCAATAGACTGCGAGTAATGAATCGCCATATCGATCATCTCAAGCCCATGAAATGATCCTGTATTCCAGATCTTGTCGCTTTCCATGCTGGTGAGCTTCCGGCCCAACTTCGCCTCCATTGCCGATTGCGTTGCCGCAGACCAAAGCCGATTCTGTTCCGATGGAGTGGTCACTACGAAGTCCCAAGTTTCCGACGTGGCGAAACAACTATGCCCTTGCTACCACTCCTGAGCAAGCCGCGAGCCCTGGAGGGAAGATTAAAACTGAATTGGGTGACTGGTGCATCGGCAATGTCCGCTTCCGGCCAGAAGCAGACTTCCGGCTACCGTTGAAGAATCTCTCAAATCCGCATGCCTGCTCATCATCCACCTGCTGGAAGCAGCAGACAACGAATGCTCTGATATTCACATGGGCTCACCTAGGAGGAATGCTCTGACCGGCAGTGACGATCAGAGCAGTTGGTTATTTTGTGCTGCCAAGGAAAGCCGGATGAGCCGATCTTAGCAGGCAGGGACTACGTCCCCGCGCCGCCGGACACAAGGAGCGTTACGCCCGTGATGAACCTGGCGTCCTCCGAGGCCAGAAAGACTGCCGGCAAAGCAACATCGTCGGGCTGCCCCGCACGTCCCAGAGGCGTCATGGCGATCAATTGCTTCTCAAGGTCCGGATCGCCCAACGCATCAACACCTTCGGTCATGATGAGACTGGGGTTGATGGCGTTCACGCGGATGTTCCTGCTGCCCAGCTCCTTGGCCAAGGATCTGGTAATGCCATCTACCGCGCTTTTTGAACTGGCGTAGACGGAGGCCATAGCCGGGGATGTGACGCTCGCGGTGGAGCTGATGTTGATGATTGCCCCTCCCGCCTCAGGGAACAGTGGGAGGGCTGATCGCGTCGCCTGCAGGACGCCCAGTACATTGATGTCATACATCCGCCGATAGGAGTCAGCAGTGACTTCTTCAAGAGCAGAGAAGCTATACACGCCGGCATTGTTTACAAGTATGTCAACGCAGCCGAACTTCGCCTTCACTTCATCAAACAGGGCATCGACCTCAAACTCCAATGCAACGTTTGCCGGAAGTGCAATTGCTTGACCTCCCGCGTCGACAATTTCATTCACCACCTTCTCTGCGCCATCGCGGCTGCTCACATAGTTGACAACCACTTTGGCACCTGCCGCAGCCAGTTGTTTGGCGATAGCTGCGCCAATACCCTTCGAGGCCCCGGTGACAACAGCGACTTTGTCTTTCAACTTTTGCATATCATTTTCCTTAGGGTGTAATACCGATGGAACTGAGGGATCGGCCCTCGTGTGCAGGGGGCTTGAAAGCTAGGACCGAGTGGTCCACTTCTGAAGCGTTCCGAACTTGACTGGAATTTTGATGCAGAGCAGGTCCAGCTTTCCTGGCGTGACCGCGTGAATCTGTGAAAGCAGCCAGTCGGTAAGACGCTCGCCGTTGAACCTTCGTGTCTGCTGAGTGAGAAACGTCAGCTGGCAACCCTGGACGTTGTTCATGTTGGTGGCCCTTTCATCCTTTCCAGCGTTGCGCGGCGGATACGCATTCAACGCCACTACCGTTTCGGAACGGCATCTGCAACCAGCGACAGGCCCCTCGTCACCGCAGTTCGCTCAGCGTCCTGCATGCGGGTGTACTCAGGCGCGCCATACTCCTGCACGGTCACCTGAGGCGCGCAGCCCGCCAAGGTCCACGACGCGATGATCACAGAGCACCTGATTACGCGCAGCTGCCACGAGTGAGTGCTGATAGCCATGCCAGCCATTGGTGGATCCGCGTGCGGTAGATACCTCAGACCAACAGCCGCGACCAGCGATCTCCAAACAGCGAGATTGCAAGTCCGGCCAACATGACCAGCGCGCCTGCAAGCTTGATGAGGGAGACGGGACGATGGGCAGAGCCCATCAATGCGAAGTGGTCGATAGCCAATGAAGACAGCAGCTGCCCGGCGATGACCAGCCCCACCAAGGCGGCCATGCCGATACGCGGCACCAGGATGACGTTGCTGAGCAAAGCGAATGCGCCCATCACGCCCCCCAGCAACACCCAGGCCGGCTGCGCCGGGATGCCTGCAAGCAGACCGAGGGTGTTGCCCCGGACAAGACCGACGAGGGTGAGCGACAACAACCCGACCATGAAGGAGAAGATGGCGGCTGCAACAGGATCACCGCCCAGGCCCTTTGCCAACTGACCATTGAACGTGGTCTGCAATGTGACGGCCATTCCCGCAACCATTGCCAACGGAAAGGCCCAGGCACCGAAGCTGTTCATGTTCACTCTCAGTGATTGGATAGAACCGGGAAGGAAGTGCCGAACACGTCCGGCGTGTAGCCGGCTGCCGAGAACAGGTGCGCGCAGGATTCGTCCACCGCAGCGCGCAACTTGTCCATGTCCAGACCGCACATTTCGCCGCCCCGCTTCAGCACCCGGCCGCCGACCATCACTGTGTCGATGTTGCTGCGCTCCGCTGCATGCACGACCGTTCCGAATGCATTGTTGGACGGATACAGGTTGATGTCGCCGGTGCGGAACAGCACGATGTCGGCCTGCTTGCCCGGCGTCAGGCTGCCAATCCTGTCCTGCAGCCCTGCGCAGGCCGCGCCATCAAGCGTGGCG
The DNA here is from genome assembly GCF_059515225.1 of Stenotrophomonas sp. CS3K5. Lineage (NCBI taxonomy): Bacteria > Pseudomonadati > Pseudomonadota > Gammaproteobacteria > Lysobacterales > Lysobacteraceae > Stenotrophomonas > Stenotrophomonas sp. CS3K5. The sequence continues at coordinate 178,025 of NZ_JCAKRX010000007.1, read as the reverse complement.
GCCTCAAGCAGGCGGTGGGAATTGAGCGGATCCTGCGGGGTGCCGGCGCTACGTGGGGGGCGTGCATTGACGCGCAGCACGCGCTCCAGGTAATAGGCCACGCGCATTTCCATGAACATGTCGCCGCTGTAGGACGTCTCGTTGTCGACGCTGAAGCCGGGGCGCAGGCCGTGCCGGATCGCCGCATCCCAGGCGAACATGCCATCTTCGATGCCATAGTGGGCGTCGGAGCGCGGGCAGACATTGATGTGCACACCGGCATCGCGAAGGATCTCCCAACCCTCGTCCTTCAGGCAGGTGCAGTGGTTGAAGATGTTATCCGGACCCAGCAGCCCTTGCGCATGCAACTGAGGCAGCTGGGCGCCCATCTGTTCACCGAAGAACTCAGTGACGATCGGGATGCCCAGGCGGCGCGCTTCGGCCCAGAGCTCCGGCTCGATGTTGGCCATGGTCGCCAGTGTGACCAGGTCGTTGGCCGGGTCCTTGAAGTACTTTTCCTGCAAGCGGGCAAGGTTTCCCGGCCAGTGCGCGCGGTCCCAAGTGCCGGACACGGGAGCGCCTGATGCGTGCAGCGCACGGATACCGGCATCAAGCAGGGCTTCAACCGACGCATCGGAGTGCGCGGCTGTGCGGCTGTTGTGGGAGTTGTCGATGACCGTAGTGATGCCTGCATCAATTGCGCCTAGCGCCGACAGCAAGGTGCCGACATACATGTCCTGCGGCCGGTAATGCTTGGCGAACGAGAAATGCGTGGCGTTGGAGTAGTGCTCCAGCGTCTCGGCGTTTGAGTTGATCCGACGCAGCTGACCCTCCCAGGCGTGACGGTGAGAGTCCACCATGCCCGGGATGGCGATCGTGTCCTTGGCATCAATGACGAGCGCGTCCTCGGCGCTCAGGTTCTCGCCAACGGCAGTGATGGTGCGCCCCGTGACAAGGATGTCGCCCTTCACGAGGTTGCCCACAGCCTGGTCCATGCTGATGATGGTTGCGCCGCGGATGAGCGTCCTTTCGGCCGCTTCGGTTGTCGGTTGCTGAAGAATGTCTCGCGGGAGGGTGCTCATTGGGCAAGCTCGATTTCAGGACTGGGGTGAACTCTATGCCCCGCTGACCCTGCGAAAAAGCCATGCTCTTCGTTTTTATTATTCGTAAAACGCGCATAATTGGAATAGAGCTAACCGTCAAGCGTAGGGTGGAAGCGAAATGGACCGGATTCTGGCGATGCAGGCGTACGTGCGGGTGGTGGAAGCGAAGAGCTTTGTGCGTGCCGCCGAGGCCCTCTCCATCCCCCCCTCCACCGTCACGGGCTTGATCAAGGGCTTGGAGAAGCACCTGCGCGTCCGCCTGCTCAATCGGACCACGCGCAGCGTCAGCCCCACTTCGGAAGGCGAGCGCTACTACCTGCAGTGCCGCGAGATCCTCAACCAGATCGAACAGGCGGAAACCGGCCTGAGGTCGTCGCCACAGGACCTGCGGGGGCGGTTGAGGATAGATATGCCAGGCGGCCTCGCGCACTCGATACTCCTCCCAAACCTGGACAGCTTTCGCCGCCAGTATCCCGGGGTCCATCTGATGATCGGCGTGGGCGACCGGCCGGTCGACCTCGTCCAGGAGGGTGTGGACTGCGTGATCCGGACCGGGCCGCTGGAAGACTCCAGCCTCGTAGCCCGGCCGCTGGGGAACTTCCGCTGGATCACCTGCGCCGCGCCAAGCTATCTGGAGGTGTATGGCGTCCCGCGATCACTTGAAGACCTCGCCGGGCACCGCGCAGTCCACCATTTTTCCTCTGGTTCGAGGGGCGGTGGCAGCCTGCTTTTCTCAGTTGATGGGAAGAGACAATTGGTACCTGTGGAGGGCTCGGTTGCCGTCAATGAGACCGAGCTGTACATCAAGCTGTGCATGAAGGGATACGGCCTGGCACAGTTGCAAAGCGTACTGGTCGAGAAGCAGTTGCAGGATGGCAGCCTGGTTGAGGTGCTCAAGCGGTGGCGTCCGCCCTCGGTGCCGGTTTCGATCCTGTACCCGCACCACCGTTATGGATCGCCCATCGTCCAAGCATTCATAGCTTGGGCTACAGAGCTTTTCTCCGCCAAGAGCGAGAACGCATAGAGCGCGAAGTCAGCCGTGGCGTCCAGAGATTCCGAGGCAGTGTCGAGCATCTATCTCTCCGGTGGACTGCTGGAGACAGCGCTTCCCTAAGACAGATGCCTTCCGGAAGCCGCCGGGCAAGGCGTCCGCTTCCGGCCAGGAGCAGACGTTGAGCTAAGAGCGCAGAGCAGCGAGCGTCAGGCGGGGCGCAAGGATCCACGCCATCGGGAACTATGCGGCCGGCAGTGCAGGCCGAATTCGCAATATACTGGCGAACCCCGCCTTCCTCTGGGCACATCTGTCGATGTGCCCAGAGGCTGCTCCTCGAGCTGCCCCCCTCAGACGAACATTGCTAAGATGGTGGAGGGCCGGGGAGTTGCCTGACAACTCTATCTTAATTGACACAGGTAGGCTACGTGACCACCCTGATATGCTGGTGTGGCCTTGATTCAAGGGCTCCATCGTCACTCTATGTTGCAACCGACAGTCGATTTTCCTGGTCGTCAATAGCCAAATGGGACAGCGGGAGAAAGCTTTCGGTTCGATCGGGCGATGCAGCAATCCTGGCGTTCGCGGGCGACGTTATCTTCGGGCAGAACCTATTAGTCGGGTTAGGTGATGACGCGCTCAATGACGCTCATCTTGAAGATCGCCTGTACGAGCTGTCTGACGACTTTCCGCTCGGATCGCTAGAGGGCACAACATTTGTTCTTGCTCGCCGGTTTGGCGAAGGCATGGAGCTGCAGTTTTCCGTTACTGCATATGAGTACGAAAAGGGACTGTGGAGCATCCGTAACCATCCGATACCAAATGCGCATTCAGGTATTGTCTGCGCATATGGATCTGGGAAGGGCGTAGCGCTTGGCGAGCTTGGGAAATGGGTGCGGCAGTATGTATCAGGTCGAACTAGCCGCAGTGTTTTCTCATCATTTTGCGACGCGCTGAGAAGCGGGAAAGATCCACAAACCGGCGGCGCACCTCAGTTGGCAGCCATATACCGAAAAGGTCCCGCGAGGGAGATAGGAATCATCTGGGATAACGAACTCCACATAGGCGGGCTCCCGCCACCTAAGGGCATGGATCTGACGGCAATGGCGTGGCATAACGAGCTGTTTGAAGTATGCGATCCAAGCACGCGGTCCCGGCAACTTAACGCACAGCCTCATGCCAAACGAGTCAGCCCGGTACGCAGCACTTAGAAGGGTCGCTGCGTGCGTTCGCTCAGGTTGAGAGCGGCGTGCAAACCTGCTGACACTGGTACTAAGGCTGGGAGGCCAGCGTCCGGCCAGAAGCTGGCCTCTTGCGCCCCACAAGCATTGTCTATCCACGACTGACCTTCAGTCCACCGTGGTACCGCAGAGGTGAGAGATGAGGGACGGGCGAATTCCGGCGTTAGCCGGATCGAAGCCAACGATTTGAAGCTCTCCTGGATCCTTGAGCACGCTCTGCGCCTTCTGGAATCCAACTGGGGACGGCAAGCCGCCCGCCGAGGGGCGCTTGGAGTTCAATGATTTAGCTCGTTTGCCGTCATGATCAGGGACTCAATGAAGCCGTCCCAGCGCGCCTGAAAAGGCGCCCCCATGTTGGTAGCATGCATTGGCTGACGTGATGGCGCTGCAGCCCTATCGCCAAGCGATACCTCACCCATACACATCTGCTCCGACAGGATGTCCATGAAGCAATCCCACTTCGATACCACTCGATCAAGCGCTGCCGCCAGCCCCCCGTTCGGCACTGCTTCTCACGACGAGGAAGTAACGGATGGCACGTCAAGCAGCGATGGAATGCCCAAGCTAACGCCGCTGACGCCAGAGTTCTCAAAGTCGGATCACACGCCCTACGTAGACGCGCTCACGGATGCCCTGGCCGCCCCCCAGATCCGTAACATCGCCCTATCAGGGACTTATGGTGTTGGCAAAAGTAGCATTCTTAAAGAGCTAGTGCGTCGCAATGAGGGGAAAGTGCTCGAACTCTCTCTCTCAACGTTAGCTCCGTTCGAGACTGTTGCAGATCAAGGGACGCTACCCCCACAGGCGATAACGCCGACCAATCGGATCCAGCAGGAGATCGTCAAGCAGCTCCTCTACCGTGAAGAGCCAAGAAACACGCCGGGCTCCCGCTTCCAGCGTATCGAGCGCTTCAACTGGTCCCGAGAGCTGCTGATCGCATTGATCTTTGCACTGATCGCGGTTGTAGCATTCCTACTAATCGGCTGGGCGGATCAGATCGCTAAGGTTCTTCCTTTCGGGACGGTAATGGGCAATGGCATCTACTTGGTGCTGGCCCCGATCTTCATGGGTACAGCGCTGACTCTGAGGAAGCTTTTCCACGGCCGGCTTCGGATCAAGGAGCTCTCTGCGGGGGCGGCGACGGTCACGTTGGATGATCGGTCGGTATCGTACTTCGACCAGTACCTGGATGAAATCGTCTATTTCTTTGAGGTGTCCAAGCGGAACATTGTTGTGTTCGAGGATATCGACAGATTCAATGATGCGCACATATTTGAAACGCTCAGATCTCTTAACACTCTTCTGAACGTTTCGCCACAGATCGAAAGTGAGATCAAGTTCATCTATGCGATCAAGGACAGTATCTTCGATCAACTTGGCCTGCAGCAGCAGGGTCGGCGCCTTGAGAGTGATCTACTGGCAGCTGATGACACCGCACTCGCCGAGACAGTTCGAGCCAACCGGACTAAGTTCTTTGACCTAGTGATTCCGGTTGTCCCCTTCATCACGCATCAGAATGCGCGAGATCTCACGACGCGTTTGCTGAAGGAGATCGAGCACAGCATTGAACCGAGGTTGATTGACCTTGCCAGCAGGCACGTACCCGAAATGCGTCTACTAAAGAATGTGCGCAACGAGTTTCTGGTCTTCCGGCATCAGATCCTGAGGCCGGCTAGCCGCCTGAAGCTATCGGAGACTGAGCTGTTCGCTCTGATGTTGTACAAGAGCACACATCTAAGCGATTTCGAAGCCATTCGTCTTGGCGAGAGCAAGCTTGACCTTCTCTACAACCATGGTCGCAAGATCGTGGCCTTCAACATTGATCGCTTGGAAAAGGAGCTATCAGCCACTCACCGACGGGAGTCATTGGCAAACGGGCTGCAGGCGCGAAGCGAAGAACTGGGTGAGGCATTGCTAGGCATCGGTCAGATGCTGATGCGCGCTGCCTCCCATCACGTCACCGAGGGGCCATTCGAGCTCTCGGGAGTCTCGTACTCAATTGCGGCGTACAAGGGCGTTGACTTCTGGCAGAGTTTTCAGGACGCCTCTATGGAGAGTGTCATCACGTTTAGCGTCAGAACCGATCACTACAACCGCACTCAGATACTGTCGCTGAAGAAGAGTGACATTGTGCGATTGCTCGGTGATCGCTGGAAACCAGAGCAATGGAGTCAACTGGACGCTGATGCTGAGGTCGCGCGGCGTACTCAGATCCATTCAGATCTAGTCGAACTCCGTGCGGCGGACATGTCCCAGCTCCTTAGTCGAGAGGATTGGGTTGCCCCGCATTCGGATCACTCGATGTCATTGGATGCCCTGGCACAGAAAGTGTTGAAGACTGGCTTGGCCTATCATCTTGTCCGCGCCGGGTATATCAATCGAAACTTCAACCTTTACACCTCCGTCTTTCCTGGCGATCGTGTTGGCGCCGCAGCGATGAACTTCCTTATTCATCATGTACAGCGCAACACGATGGATGAGCACTTCCATCTCGAGCCAGATGAGGCAGATGAGGTTATCGGTGAGTGCGCCGTGGCGGACTTTGGAGAGGCGGGCCTCTACAACGTCAGCGTCTTGGAGCGTCTGCTGAACGCCGGAGAACGCAACCCGGGGCACACAGACATCCTCTCACTTCAGATAGCTTCGCTCACGAAGATGGGGGGCGACCAACGGCGCTATCTCCAGGCGATACTGGCTGGAAGTTCCAAGAAGGATGCAGTTATCAGGCTTCTAACTCCCATCTATGATGGGATTCTGATCTACCTCTCCAGTGAGGTTGACGTCGAGGAAAGCGCCCGGTTGCAGCTTATTGGCGTAGCACTGGAGAGCATGAGCGGTAGGTTTAGATACTCACTTGATGCTGCGTTCATCGCTTACTTTAGGGCGAACTATGCGGCTATCCCTTCGCTTGCTAGCGAGGAGCTGGATGACCGCTCCGCGAAGGGAATAGGCTCTATTTTCCTGCGCTGCGAACTCAGCGCATCTCATCTAGGCAGCCTGGCGCCAGCGCTGCGGAGCAACCTGCTTACTCGGGGCCTCTATGAGATCACGCGTGAGAACATGGCCTCCATCATGGATGGTGGGTCTGTTGCCCTAGACGCCATTCGTTCAATGAGCGATTTTGCCTACGATCACATGATCGGCCATCTGCGTCAGTACCTCGATGCAATCTCGCCTTCGGACTTCAGCATCGATGTCAGCTCCAACTATCTGCAGATCTTGTCGCAAGTGGCAGAGTCCGCAGACGCGGACCTAGAGACAATCGGTGTCCTCATCTCACGTGCTTCTCCTGACTGCATCATTGAAGATCTCGGTGATGTGACCTCGCACCTTTGGCCGCTACTGGCGCAGAACATGAGATTCAAGGTATCGCTGTTCAACCTGATTGCATACTTGGATGAGTTTGAGGCTATCGACGCGTCCTTGGCCGTCACTCTGCTGAAGACCTCATCAATTGCTGGGGTTGAGGAGGTGGAACTTGAGGACAGGCAGAGAGTTGCCAAGGTGATACTGGCCGCGAATGACGTCCTTACTGCGGAGCGGCGCGTGGAACTGGCGACCATGCTGGGCCTGGAGGCACCACTGCCGGTAAGCGATCTCGTGGTTGAGAGTGGTGGGCTGTTCGGGCTTGCCCTGAGGGCGAAGCTGATCGAAGACACAAAGGAGGCCTACCTCGCCTTGGAGGGTATGGACTGGGCAACCCGAGCACATTACATCCAACGTTCGCGAGGCTTTGGGGAGTTCATGTCGCCCAAGGTCATCGGGAACGATCTGGCTGATTTTCTGCAAAGCGCTCAGGTTCGCAAAAAGCTGAAGAGTAAGGTTGTAGAGCAGATCGAGGCCTATGCACCCTCTGCAAACGATGCGGGAATTCAGCAACTGCTGAAGGGGGCAATCGAGGCTGGTTTGAGCATTCCTCTGAATGCCATCGAACGATATGCGCGCGTACCGAGAGTCTCTCCGGCGGTGGTCTTCGAACTTCTGGGGCCGCACCTGGCCACGATTGAGCTTGAGAGGCTGCTACCAATTCTCCATAGCCTGCAAGGTGTCTACAGTGAGCTTGCAGCGAGCGGCGCCGGTAGGCCACTACTTCCCGACGATCCGTTTGTTCGACCGGTCCTTGGCGTCCTGAAGGACATGGGGGTCCTCAGCCAGTTCTACGACGATAACAAGAAGAAGAGGAAGGGCATTCGAGCGATCAAGAGGTACGCGTAGATCTGGATCTCGCGGACGCCAAGGTAGCCCCTTTTAGAACCGGTCTTTGCCTCACCTTGAGGCCCAGAAGGTCAGGGCACTCGACCCATCCGATCGGCGATCTCGTACGCTGGGTACGGGACTGTTAGACGTCGCTAGTCAGCCTCGCCCAGTGTGGCGAGCCGGGGACCAGTGTTCGCGGACCCTGATCCAGGCTCGCATTTGTCCCCATAGTCTGTGTAGGTGATTGCTCCCATAGTTTGTGCAATCGACACGAACTATGGGGGCATGGCTACTACGCCGCACAGAGTTCCCTGAACGCCAGCCTTATTTATATACCAGTCAGTTCAATATTCAGGGTCGATTAGACCCCCTAACGGATAATTCACACCTGTCGACCGCCTCCTCTCTCTCCCCCTCCCGGGAGGCGGTCGGCGAAACCAAAATAATTAAAGGTGTGTCCCGATGAACAAGAATTCGCTGCTCGCCCTGGGTCTTCTGGCTGCTCTGCCGTTCGCTGCATCGGCAACCGACGGCCTGTCGTACAACTACGTTGAAGGCGGCTACGTGAACACCGATGCCAAGGGCGGCGACGCCGACGGCTGGAAGGTGAAGGGTTCGGTGGCGGTGCACCCGAACTTCCACGTCTTCGGCGACTACAGCGCCCAGGAGACCGACAAGTTCAAGAATGACGTCGACCAGTGGCGCCTGGGTGTCGGCTACAACTACGGCATCGCACCCAACACCGACCTGGTGGCCCGTGTTGCGTACCAGAAGTACGACGAAAAGCGTGGCTTGGACTTCAACGGCTACTCCACTGAAGTGGGCGTGCGCACCGCGTTCAACCCGTACGTGGAAGGCTATGTGCTGGCCGGCTACGAAGATTTCAGCAAGAAGCACGGCATCAACCCGGACGGCGAGTTCTACGGCCGTGTCGGCGCCACCGCCAAGTTCAACCAGAACTGGGGCCTGAGTGGCGAAGTGAAGCTGGCCAAGGCCGGCGACCGCGAGTGGTTCGTGGGCCCGCGCTTCACCTGGTAACAAACGCCTGTCGTTAGTGCGTGTTGTGCTGGCGTGTGACTCTCTCTCTCTCCCATACGCCAACCGAAGCCCGGCCTTGCGCCGGGCTTCACTTTCTCCGGGACCCCTGAGGCATCGGTCATGCGCGGGCATACCGTGAGCCCACCGGACAGCGGATTCCGCATGCAGACCTCCCTTTGCGCTTACGTGCAGCAGGCCGATGGCAACACCGTGCAGGTGGTGCTCGTGGATGCCACCGCGCAGCCGGCGCTGGGTGCGCTTGGTTTTCAGGGCGTGCCGCCGATCCTGCATGCCTGTGTCGCAGACGATGCTGCCAAGGCCCGCATGTTCGTCGCGTTGCGTGATCTGGGTGTGGCCTTCTCGGCGGGACGCGAGTGGTGCCCGGCCGAGGTGTTCGCCTGGCTGCGCGAACGCGACCTGCTGGAAGGCGCGTACCTGCGCATCGCCTGGACAGGCCCGCAGCAGTTCCAGTTGACCCGGGCGTAGTGCGGCGCTGCTGGCAGCGGAACGAGAACCGCTCCGGCCGCGCGCAGGTGGTTCGGCTATGATCGCCCGCACATCGCCACGCGATGCGCCCGCCTCAAGCCAGCAGGAACTGCCGTGAACTCCCAGCCCGCACCGATCACCGCCCTCAACCACACGCTCGACAACGAGCCGCAGCAGATCACTGCGCCGCTGACCCACTCGGCCGCGTTCCTGGTGCTGAAGGTGAAGGATGACGATGCCTCGATCGCGAAGGCGCGCGAGGTGCTGGCCAGCACCGATGACCTGATCAAGAACACCGCCATCCGCGAGATCGAGCGCACCTTCACCTGCAACGTGGCCATTGGTCATCGCGTGTGGCAGCCGCTGGTGGGCACCACGCCGCCGCGCGAACTGCACCCGTTCCGGGAGATCAAGGGCGCCACCCACACCGCGGTGTCCACCCCGGGCGACCTGCTGTACCACATCCGGGCGCGCACCATGGACCTGGTCGTGGCGTTCGAGCGCAACCTGCTGATGGCCTTCGGCGATGCGGTGGAGGCGGTGGATGACGTGGCCGGTTTCCGCTACTTCGATGGCCGTGACCTGCTCGACTTCGTCGATGGCACCGCCAATCCGGAAGGGCTGTCGCTGCCGGAGGCGACGATCGTCGGCGATGAGGATCCGGACCATGCCGGCGGCAGCTACGTGGTGGTGCAGAAGTACCTGCACAACCTCGATGCCTGGCGCGCACAGAAGACCGAGGCACAGGAAGCGATCATCGGCCGCACCAAGCACGACAACATCGAGCTGGACGACGCGCCGGCCGATGCGCAGAAGTCGCACAAGACGCTGTGCACCATCGAAGACGCCGACGGCGAGCACGAGATCCTGCGCGACAACATGCCGTTCGCCAATCCGGGCCGCGGTGAGTACGGCACCTACTTCATCGGCTATACGCGCCGCCTGTGGGTGATCGAGACGATGCTGGAGCGGATGTTCATCGGCCATCCGGCACCGCTGCACGACCGCATCCTCGACTTCTCCACTGCCGTGACCGGCGGAACCTTCTTCGCGCCGGCGCGCAAGGTGCTGGCCGACCTGGGCGAGTGATCGCCCTGTTTGTCGCCGTAGCGTCGAGCTTGCCGCCATCTGCCTGTCATCTACCGCGCCGACCATGACGCGCTGGATGCGAGTGGAGGAGGCCGGCGATGGCTGCAGCAGGACACAGGAACGGCGCACGCCGCTGGTGGCGGCCGCTGGCTGCTTTGTTCGGTGCGCTGGCACTGGGCAGCGGCAGCGTGTCCGCGCAGGAGGCACCTGCGCACTGGATGGCCTATGCCGCTGCCGTAGGTGGGCAGCTGCAGCAGCGCCTGCAGCAGGAACAGGACCCGCAGGCGCAGCGTGTGCTGGCGTGGCTGCAGGCGCACCCGGACATGCCGGCACCGCTGCCGGTAAGCCTGTGGATCACCGCCGATGGGCGCATTTCGAAGCTGGCATTCGACAGCCTGGGTGATGCCCAGGTGGATGCCGATCTGCGCGCGACGCTGCAGGCCAGCCCGTTGCCGGCGCCACCGGCGGACATGCGCCAGCCGCTGCGCCTGGGCTTGGTGCTTACCCGGTAGATCCACGCCACGCGTGGATGTGCTGGGTAGATGCCGACCTTGGTCGGCACGCACGCCAACCAAGGTTGGCAACTACCGGTAAACCCCATCCACGCACGGCGTGGATCTACCGGGTTGCTGCCTGCGGTGCGCGTGCCGCCGCCTGCCACGCGCGCAGGCCGAACACGGCCAGGCCAAGGAAGAACACGTACAGCGCGGCGGTCACGTGCAGTGACTTGAACAGATAGGCACCCACATACACCACGTCCACCGCGATCCACACCCACCAGCAGGCGGCGTGCCGGCGCGCCTGCCACCACTGCCCGACCAGGCTCAGCCCGGTCAGCAGGGCGTCCAGCCAGGGCAGCGCGGCGTCGGTGAAGCTGTGCATGACCGCCCCCAGCGCCAGGCCGCCACTCACGCCGATGGCCAGGTCGCGCAGCAGTTTGCCGCGCGCCAGTGGCACGATGCGGATGCTGCCTTCGTCGGCCGCATGCTGGCGCCAGTTGATCCAGCCATAGACCAGGAAGCCGCCGAAAATCACCTGCAACAGCGTGTCCGAGTACAGCTTGGCTTCGGCGAACACCAGCCCGTACAGCGTCACCGACAGCAGGCCGACCGGCCACGCCGACAGCCGGCGCCGGGCCATCAGCCAGACGCCCAGCACGCTGCACAGCGCGGCGGTCCACTCGAGCGCGGCGCCGCTCACAGCGCGAAGGTCACCGACAGGCGCGCCTGCCGCGGTGCGCCGGGGAACAGGTAGTAGTCACCGCCGCTGCTGCCGGTATCGCGCCAGTAGAAGCGGTTGAACACGTTGTCCACTGACAGGTTCCAGGTCACCGCGCGTTCGTGCAGGTGATGCTGGAAGCGCAGGCCGGCATCGAACACCGAATAGTCCGGTGCGCGCACGCCGCCATCGGCACGCGCGACGTTGGCACCGGCGTAGCGCCAGCCGCCGGTGACATCCAGGCCCTGCGCGAACGGCAGCGCGTAGGCCACATGCACGCTGGCGCGCACCTTCGGCACATTCACCAGCTGATGGCCTTCATAGGCCGGTGTGTCGGTATCGCGTGCACGCGCCTGCAGCACGCTGGCACTGGCCACGATCTGCAGTGCGTCGGTCAGCTGGCCATTGGCGGTCAGCTCCAGGCCGGTGTGGGTCTGGGTGCCTTGCTCGACGAAGGTGTAGCCGACGTCGCTGTTGTCGGGCTGGGCGTACTGGTAGGGCTGCGAAATGCGGAACAGCGCCGCCCCCAGGGTCAGTGCTTCGACCGGCACGTACTTCACGCCCACTTCCAGCTGCCGCGACTGCACCGACGGCAGGAAGGTATCGGCGTTGCTGGTCCAGAACGGCGCTTCCTGGCCCAGCGAAATGCCGCGCACGTAGCTGGCGTAGGCGTTGAGCTGGTCAGTGGCCTTCCACACCAGCGCGGTCTGCGGCAGGAAGCGCGACAGGCGGCTGTGGCGCTGCGGGTTTCCGCGCTTGTCATACGCACGCTCGTCCAGGCGCACGAAGCGGCCGCCGGCCAGCCACTGCCAGTCATCGCCGAGGCTCATCCGGTCCAGCGCGAAGAAGGCGGTCTGGCGGCTGTCCAGGCGCCGTGCGGAGGGGCCCGGCATCTTCGGCGACGGTTCAAACACCGGCACCGGCGCTTCGTGGATGTTGCTGGTACCGACGTACTCGTTGACGCTGGGGCGCTTGTCCACGGTGCGGCGGAAGTAGTCGGCGCCAATAGTCAGCTGGTGGCCGACACTGCCGGTGTCGAAGCGGCCGCGCAGTTCGGCGCGCGCCTGCTGGTTGCGTCGGGTGTCGTCCGGGCTGCGGTAGTCGTAGATGTCGTAGTCGCCGTTGGGTGCGAAGTAGTTGCCTGGCACGCTGCCATCGGCGCATTGCACGGCGTAGTAGCAGCCGTAGGCGAAGGCGACGTTGTCATCGATCACCGAGCGGCTGTGGCCAACCGAGACGCGCGACTGCCAGGCGTCATTGAAATCGTAGGTGTGCAGGGCGGTGATGTTGGTGCTGGCGATATCCACCGGCCGCTGCCACGGCTGGTAGCCCAGCAGGTGCTCGCGGTCGACGCCACGCGGCAGTTCGCGTGCGCCCAGCAGCTGGTAGCCCGAGACCGAGCGCTGCGAACTGGTCTGGTAGTTGGCATCCACTTCCAGCTTGCCGCGTTCGCCGATCAGCCAGTCGGCGGCCAGCGAGTAGAAGTTGCGGCGGCCATCGGCGTGCTCGACATAGGAGTTGCTGGAATCCCAGGCGGCGTTCAGGCGCAGGCCGAAGCGCTGGGTGATCCAGTGGCCGACATCGACGGCGACGTAGCGCGAGCCTTCCGAATCGGTGCCGAGCGTGGCGGTGCGCACTTCGGCCGGACGCTTGCCGATGTAGTTGATGATGCCGCCCGGCGCCATCACACCGGCAGCAAGCCCGGCTTCGCCCTTGAGGATCTCCACCGACTGCACGTTCTCCAGTGCCAGGCGCTGCTCGCCGGCGATGGACAGGCCGTTGAAGCGGTAGCCGGTGGCCGCGTCCAGCGCGAAGCCGCGGATGGCGATGTTCTGGTAGTAGCCCACCGGCGCATACGCATCGCCCAGCGAGGCATCGTTGCTGGCCAGCTCGGACAGCGTGCGCACCTGGCGACGGTCGAGGTAATCGCGTTCGAGCACGTTCACCGAGGCCGGCGTGTCTTTCCAGCTGCCGCCCCCGAAGGCGTTGACACGCGAGGTATCGGTTTTCGGCTTGCCGGCCTGCACGCGCACCGCCGCCAGTTCGGTCGGCGAGCGTTCGGCGCCGGTGGCAGCCGCACCGGGGGAGGCATCGGCCTGGCTGGCATGCAGCGGCAGCGCGGCACAGAGGGCGAGGGCGAGCAGGGTGGGGCGCAGGCAGCGGTTCATTCGATTCGTCTTCGGACAACAAGGGAGACGAAGCGACGGCGCGCAGGTGCACCGGCCCGGAACGGGGGTGTGGCTGCGGCTCAAAGCTCCCTACGCCGGTGCAAACCGGATCAGGTTCCAAGGGACTCTCTCAGCCTGGCAGATCCAGGCACCCCCGCTTCAGATGACCATTTCACTACAAATGGTATGGATTTGCGAGCGCCGCCCGGGGTCGGATCCCTTTCCGCAGGGAAGGGCTCTGACCCCAATGATGCGTCCCCGGCGGTCCGTCAACCGGGTCACGCGGCGGCGTGCAGCGCCTCCAGCAGTGCCTGCCCAGGCGCGCTGTGGAACCACGCCGGATGCCCCAGCATGAAGGGCTGCCAGGCCACGTCGGCATTCGCGGTGGAGCCGGTGACGCCTTCGAAATACTCCACTTCGGACAGTGCGAAGTCGAAATGGACCATCGGCAGCAGGTCAGCCAGCAGCTGCACGCGCATGGCCGACAGCGGCAGCACCTGCCGATAGCCCTCGAGCAATGCCAGTGCGATATCGATGCGCACCGCCTCCCTGCCGCGTTCCAGTTCCAGCCACGCCACGGCGTTGCGCTCGATGGCGGTGGCAAGGTCGAACAGTGCGCTGGTGGGTGAGGCCAGGCCGAAATCCAGCACGGTGCTGACCTGGCCGTCGCGCCACAGCAGGTTGGAGACATGCCAGTCGTTGTGCGCCCACAACGCGGGTTCGTCGCGCAGGCGTTCGGCCAGGCCCGCATGCCAGGGCAATACATCGCGGCGCAGCTGCGCTTCCCACGGGATGCGCGCGAGATAGCGGGCCAGCCCCGGGCGTGCAGGCAGGTCGGCCTTGATCGCTGCGATCGGATCGTCGGCGCGGATCAGATCGTCACGTGCGACCAGCAGATGGGTGCTGCGCTGGGGTGCGTAGTAGCTGGCCGCAGCGCGGTGCAGCTGCGCGAGCGCGCGACCGGCTTCACGGGCCTGTGCGACGTCGGTCAGCAGCGACCACGACACCGCATCGCGGTACAGGTCCTCGCCGACACCCACGGCGTGCAGTTCATACGTCCATTGACCGTGCTCGACGGCCGTCTGGCCATCGGCCGAGGCCAGCACCTGCACCACCGGCACGCCACCGGCGGCGAGATGGGCGATGAAGCGGTGCTCTTCTTCCAGGCAGGACGCGCTGCGCACGCTGTGGTGGTGGCGCTTGATGAACACCGGGCCAAGCGGTCCGTCAACGATGGCGGCGGCCGACAGTGGGCGTGGGCTGTGCCAGCGCGGCACGCTGCGTTCGCCCAGCTGCGGGTAACGGGCGCTCAGCCATGCGATGTCAGCGGCGTTGATCGGTGGCCAGTCGGCGGCAACCTCGTCGTTGTTGAGGCCCTGCACGCGGTGGGAAGAAGAAGTCATGCCGCAGCCCATGGGGGAAGTCACATCCAAGGCTGCGCATTCAACGCGATGCCCGCCGGCAACGCAAACGGGCGGGTCATGGACCCGCCCGTCGTCAGGCGATCAGCCGCCGTAGCGCAGGGCGTGCTTACCAGCCGCGGTGACGGCCCCGGTCGTGATAGTAGCGGTTGTCGTAGTAGCGCTCGCGCTGCCAGCGACGGTCGTCACCCCGGTCGTAGTAGCCGCTACGGTAATAGCCACGGTCGTAGCGGCGGTCGTAGCGGTTGTCGTAGTAACGCCGGTCGTGGCGGTCAGAAGTGGTCAGGTTGCCGATCGCGCCGCCGGCCACGGCACCGCCGACGGTTGCGGCCGGGTCGCCATTGGACAGCAGGTTGCCGGCCACGCCACCGACCACGGCACCGACCAGGGTGCGCTTGTCCTTCCTCGACATCGCGCTGGCATCGCTGACCACGGCCACGCCGGCAATCAATGCCAGGGCCATCGCCAGACCACGGAAGCTGAGTGCGGAAGTACTGAGCATGTTCGGTTCTCCTGTGAGGTGCATGCCACGCGGGGCAGGGAGGGCGGGGCGCCCCGGCTGCCGTGGAGACCACGCTGACGTTCCCACATTGCCGGAACATTGCCTGGCCGACCGAGCGGCGTGCGCATTCATCTAGCGTCAGGCGCCATGAAGGCGGCCTGAAAGTTCCTGCGCCCGATGGCCGGTGTTCAGATTTTTCCGTCGCGCAGGTAGTCGAACAACTCGGCATCCCCCTTCAGCCCCAGCTTCAACATGGCATCGCCCTTCTGACGGCTGATGGTGCTCACGCTTTTGTGCAGCTGCAACGAGATTTCCTTGACGGTCATGCCGGTGCCCAGCAGCCGCAGCACTTCCACCTCGCGTGGTGACAGCGGCTTGCCATCGCCTTCGCGCATGCGCCAGCTGCCGGCGGTCTCAACCCGCTCGCGCAGGCTGCGGCTGATGTAGGTCTGCCCGCGGTAGACGGCCTGGATGGCCTGCGGCAGTTCGTCCATCGACGAGCTCTTGTCGACCAGGCCGAGTACGCCGCTGTCGAGCACCATGCGCAGGATCGCCAGATTGCTGGAGACGCTGAGCATGAGCACCGGCAGATCCGGATGACGGCGACGGATCATTCCGATCATGGCAAAGCCATCGGCCTGCGGGCTGCCCGGCATGGAGTAGTCGGTGACCAGCAGGTCGCAAGGTTGGCTGCCCAGCATGGCCATCAGCGCCTGCGCGCTGTCAGCCTCGCCGACCACGCGGCCGACCCCGCTCGACTCGATGACGGCGCGGGTACCGATACGGACCACCGGGTGGTCGTCTGCGATGATGATGCGCAAGCTCATGCTCTAGTATGGCCGTCGTGCACGCCGGACCGCGACCTTCGCGGATCCTGGCAGGATTCTGGGAGATCGACGCAGATGGGTAGGTGGGCTGTTCGTGGGCTGCTCCTGCTGCTGGCCATGCTGGTGGTGCCCGGTGCGTTGGCACAGGGGGCGTCTGGTCTGCTGCCACTGAGCCCGGTGCAGCGCCAGTACCTGGCGGCGCATCCGACCCTCGTCGTGGGGCATTATGACAGCGGTTGGCCGCCCTTCGAATCCCTGCGCGAGGGCCAGCAGGTCGGCCTGGGGCCGGAGTACCTGGCGGTGCTCGCCGGTCAGCTTGGCGTGAAGGTTGAAAGCCGACGCTATCCGGACTGGCCTTCCGTGCTGGATGCGGCCTGCCGTGGCGAGATCGACGTGGTGATGAATGTCGGCCTCAGCGCCGACCGCACCCGTTGCATGGTCTATACCGCCGCCTACGGCGAAGCGCCGCTGGCGGTGGTCGGCCGCCCCGGTGACCTGCGTGCCTCCGAGACGCCGGACCTGGACGGGCTGCGGGTGGTGATCGAGCAGGATTTCCTGACCGCCCCGCAGGTGCGGGCACGCTTCCCTCGTGCCCGCCAGCTTGTCGCAATCAACACGCTGACGGCCTTGCAGATGGTCAGAGACGACAAAGCCGATGTCTATATCGGCAATGCTTTTGTCGCTACCGAGTTGATCGCCAGCCAGCGCCTGCACGGCGTGGTGCTGCTGCGACCCAGCGATCTGCCCCCCGAGCGGCTGCATTTCGGGGTGCCCAACAGCAAGCAACCCCTGGCCGAAGCACTGGATCTGGCCCTGGCCGCGACCAGCCAGGCCCAGCGCGATGCACTGGAACAGCGCTGGTTGATGCCGCCGAAGTGGTCGGCGTCGGCCCAGCTGGCATTGAGCCAGGCCGAGAAGCGGGTGCTGCAGCAACCGCTGAAGATCGGCTTCGCGCCGAACGCGGCGCCGCTGTCGTTCACCGGCGAGGATGGCCAGCCCAGTGGCCTGGCGGGCGAGTACCTGCGGCGGTTGATGCAGGCCGGGGCCAACCTGAAGACCGAAAGCAGCCACGACTGGTACGAAGTGCGTGAAAAGGCTCGTCGTGGCGAGCTGCAGGCGGTGATGGGCATCCCTTCGGACTCGCGCTACCTGGGGCCGGAGTGGGTGTTCAGCCAACCCTTCATCAGCGTGCCGAACGTGATCGTGACCCGCAGCGATGGCGGGGTCGTGCTGGGCCTGGCCGATCTGCAGGGCAAGCGGGTGCTGCTGTCTGACCCGGAGCGCGTGCGCGGCTATGTGCTGCAGCAGGCGCCGCAGGCCCGGATCATCGCCGCGCGCAGTGCCGAACAGGCCCTGCAGCGCCTGCTCGATGGCGAGGCCGACGCCTATATCGGCAACCTGGCGCTGGTGGACCACCTGCTGCGTGATCGCTTCCCGGGGCGGCTACAGGTGGCCGCGCCCGCAGGGTTCAATGACCAGCTGGTGCTGGCGGTCGAACGCCGCCATGCGGCGCTGGCCACCACCTTCGACCGCCTGCTGCTGCAGATGACCCCCGGCAGCCGGGAGGCACTGCGCAGCACCTGGCTGGCCGTGGAATACCGCAGCGGCGTCGACTGGAGCCAACTGTTGAGCTGGGGCATACCCGTGCTGCTGGTGCTGCTGACCGCGTTGCTGGTGCATGGGATCGGCTACTGGCGCCTGCGCCGCGAGGTGGCCGGGCGGCGCCAGCTGGAACAACGCCTGGCCGAGGTCACCGACAACCTGCCGGCGGTCGTCTACCAGGCGCGCCGAAGTGCCGATGGCATTCTGTCGTTCCCGTTCATCGCAGGCGATCTGCAGGCGCTGTTCGGCATCTCCCGGCAGCAAGCCGAGCAGGACGCGCGGGCGTTGCTGGCCTGTATCGAGGAGGACGACCGCGACGACATCGTGCGTGCGATCGAGCAGGCCGCGCGCCAGTTCGCGCCGCTGACGCTCGAGTTCCGCCTGTGCGGCGACGACGATCCACCGCGCTGGGTGCGCAGCCACGCCCATCCCTATGCCACAGAGGAAGGCGCGGTGACCTGGAGCGGATACTGGGTGGACGTGAGCGAGGCACGCCTGCAGGCCGATGCGCTGGCGGCGGCCAAGGCCGAGGCCGAGCAGGCCGCCGAGACCAAATCGCGCTTCCTGGCCACCATGAGCCACGAGATCCGCACGCCCATGAGTGGCGTGCTGGGCATGCTGGAGGTGCTGGCGCATTCGCCATTGGATGCCGAACAGCAGCGCATCCTGGGGGTGATCGATGATTCTGCGCAGATGCTGCGGCAGATCCTCGACGACATTCTCGACTACTCACGGCTGGAAGCCGGAGCGCTGCGCCTGGAGCCGGTGCCGCAACCGCTGCGGCCGCTGCTGGAGAGCGTGTGCCGGTTGCTTTCCGCGCAGGCCAGTGCACGTGGCCTGGCGCTGCAGGTGCAGATCGATCCGCAGCTGGCGGCGGCGCACGAAGTGGACGGTGTGCGGTTGCGCCAGATCGTGTTCAACCTGCTCAGCAACGCCATCAAGTTCACCACGCAGGGCGAAGTACGCCTGCAGCTGGATGTGCTGGGGCCGACCTCGGACGAAGGCGTGCAACCGCTGTGCCTGAGCGTGACCGATACCGGCATGGGCATTGCACCGGAGCAGCTGCAGCACCTGTTCGAGCCGTTCACCCAGGTCGGTGTCTATATCCAGCGCGACCATGGGGGTACCGGCCTGGGCCTGAGTATCTGCCAGCGCCTGGTGCAGATGATGGAGGGCGAACTGACCCTGCAAAGCGCCCTGGGTGAAGGCACGCGCGCTGAAGTGCGGGTATCGCTGGTGGAAGCCGGCAGCGAGGATGCCGCCGCGCTGGTGGCCGAGCAGGACCAGGCCGCGCTGCTGCCGGCCGCGCTGCGCCAGGCACGGGTACTGGTGATCGAGGACCACCCTACCAACCAGGCAATGATGGCCTGGCGCCTGCAGCAGCTGGGCGTACCCTACGTGCTGGAGGGTGACGGCCAGCAGGCCCTGGACCGGTTGCTGACCGAGTCGTTCGATCTGGTGATCACCGATTGCCGGATGCCGGTCCTCGACGGATTCGGCTTCACCCGGCTGCTGCGCGAACGTGAGGGCCGCAATGGCCAGCCACGGCTGACGGTGCTGGCCTTGACCGCCAGCGTGCTCGACGACGATGCGCGGCGCTGCCGTGAGGCGGGCATGGACGCGGTGCTGGCCAAGCCGTTGACGCTGGCAGCGCTGCGCGCGGCGTTGCTGCGCTGGTTGCCACAGGCCCAGGGACAGCGACGGGCCCAGCCACACGCGTTCGCTGCGCCGCTGCAGGAGTGTGCCGACGACAGCGCGGTGATGCCCGACCTGGCGGCGCTGGAGCGGCAGTTCGGCTCACGCGCGGTGGCCGAGCAGCTGCGCGACAGCCTGCTGCAGGCCAGCGAAAGTGATCTGGGCGCCGTGCTGCATGCGGTGCAGAGCGGCGACCCCGCAACGGCGGCGTTGCACCTGCATCGCCAGGCCGGTGGCCTGGGCGCGGTGGGTGCGGCGGCGCTGGCCAGCGAAGCCGGCGTGCTGGTCGAACGCCTGCACGCCGCCGGTGGATCCGATCCGACGGAGCTGTTCGCGGCGGTCGAGGCCTTCGTGGCACGGCTGCGGCAACAGCTGCAACGCCTGGCTCACTGAGCGGGCAGCTGCTGCAGATAGGCAATCACCAGCGCGCGGCGTTCGGCGCTGGGAAAGGCGTTGTACATGCGGGTGCCGGGTACCACATGGGTGGGCGATTGCAGGAAGGCATCCAGGGTCTGCGCGGTCCAGGTGAGGTCAGCGCGGCGCATGCCGTCCGAATAGCCGTAGTCGGGCAGGCTGCCGGCGCGACGGCCGATCACCCCGTGCAGGTTGGGGCCGAAGCGATGGATGCCGCCGGGCTGGACGGTATGGCAGCCGGCACACAGTTCGAACGCGCGCTGCATGGCCTGCTGGCGCGCCTGCTGCGGCGTGGCCGGCACGGCCGGTGGACGCTGGCAGGCGGTCCCGGCCAGGGCCAGGGCCATCACGATCAGGGCAGGGAGCTCGCGCATGGGCGGGCAGCATAGCGGTCTGCCCGAACGGCTGGGCTGCGACACGCGGTCGCAGCCCATGACGGTCACATGCCCGAGTAGTTCGGGCCGCCGCCGCCCTGCGGGGTCACCCAGACGATGTTCTGGGTCGGGTCCTTGATGTCGCAGGTCTTGCAGTGCACGCAGTTCTGGGCGTTGATCTGCAGGCGCGCGTTGTCGGCTTCGCCGACGAACTCGTATACACCGGCCGGGCAGTAGCGGGCTTCCGGGCCGGCGTACTCGGCCAGGTTCACCTTCACCGGAATGCTCGGATCCTTCAGGGTCAGGTGGCTGGGCTGGTTCTCGTCGTGGTTGGTGCTGCTGAGGAACACCGAGCTGAGACGGTCGAAGGTCAGCACACCGTCCGGCTTCGGGTAGGTGATGCGGGTGTGCTGGGCCGCCGGCTCCAGGCAGGCATGGTCCGGCTGGGTGCGGTGCAGGGTCCACGGCGGGTTGCGCACACCCAGCTTGGGCAGCAGCCACTGCTCCACGCCGGTCATCAGCGTAGCCACGGTCTGGCCCTTCTTGAACCACTGCTTGAAGTTCTTGGCCTGCTGCAGTTCGGTGAACAGCCAGCTGGCTTCGAAGGCCTTCGGGTAGGCGCCCAGCTCATCGTGCTGGCGGTCGGCGGCGAGCGCATCAAACGCGGCGTCGGCGCACAGCATCCCGGTCTTGATCGCCGCATGGCTGCCCTTGATGCGGCTGGCGTTGAGGTAGCCGGCCTCGCAGCCGACCAGTGCGCCACCGGGGAACACCGTCTTCGGCAGCGACAGCAGGCCGCCAGCGGTGATCGCGCGCGCGCCGTAGCCGATGCGGGTACCGCCTTCCAGGTGCTTGCGGATGTCCGGATGGGTCTTGAAGCGCTGGAATTCCTCGAACGGGCTCAGCCACGGGTTCCTGTAGTCCAGGCCGACCACGTAGCCGATGGCGACCTTGCCGCCGTCGGCGTGGTACAGGAACGCGCCGCCGTAGGTGTCGCTGTCCAGCGGCCAGCCAGCGGCGTGCACCACCAGGCCCGGCTCATGCTTGGCCGGGTCGATCTGCCACAGTTCCTTGATGCCGATGCCGTAGGCCTGCGGGTCCTTGCCTTCGTCCAGCTTGTAGCGGGCGATCAGCTGGCGGCCGAGGTGGCCGCGCGCGCCTTCGGCGAAGATCGTGTACTTGGCCTGCAGCGCCATGCCGCGCTCGAAGGCCGGGCCGATGCTGCCGTCCTTCTCGATGCCCATGTCGCCGGTGGCCACGCCGATCACTTCACCGTTGTCGCCATACAGCACTTCGGCGGCGGCAAAGCCCGGGAAGATCGCCACTTCCAGCGCCTCGGCCTGCTGCGCCAGCCAGCGCGTCACTTCACCCAGGCTGATGATGTAGTTGCCTTCGTTGTGGAAGCACTCCGGCAGCAGCGCGTTGGGCGTGCTGCGCGAACCGGTCTCGCTGAGGAACAGGAATTCGTCGCGGGTGACCTTCTGCTTCAGCGGTGCGCCACGCTCGGCCCAGTCCGGGAACAGTTCGGTCAACGCGCGCGGGTCCATCACCGCACCGGACAGCACGTGCGCGCCCGGCTCGGAACCCTTTTCCAGCACGCACACCGACAGTTCGCGGCCGGCCTCGATCGCGCGCTGGCGCAGGCGGATCGCGGTGGCCAGGCCGGCAGGACCGGCGCCGACGATCACCACGTCAAATTCCATTACTTCACGCGGGGGCAGGGCGTTGGCTTCAGCGCTCATCGATTGCATGACTCGTGGGTAGGGCCGGCATCGGGGCCACCGGCGGTGCCTGGGAATCGCGCGTGCGGCCACGGGCGAAACGGTTGTTTGAATGTGTCAGGGTACCGGGACGCGCCGGATCCAGCTAGATCGCCGATGTTCACGTCCTGATTGCTGCAGTGCAGCGTAATGCGCGTGGCCGGTTAGGTGCCAACCTGGGTTGGCACATTGTTTCACCGCGCGGACCCGCATCCGTTTGGACCAAGGGTCCACACCTACCAGACGCGAAGCGTGCGGATGACCGACAATGGCCGGATCCTGACTGCGTGTGAGTGCCATGGCTTTGCATCCGTACGATCTGTTCGATGTCCGTTCCCTGCTCAACGAGGAAGAGCGCGCGGTGCAGGAGAGTGTGGCCCGCTTCACCAACGAACGCGTGCTGCCGATCATCGGCGATGCCTTCGACCAGGCCCGTTTCCCCGCTGAACTGGTGCCGGAGATCGCTGCGCTGGGCCTGCTCGGCGCAACCCTGCCGGCGCAGTACGGTGGCGGCGACCTGGGTGCGGTCAGCTACGGCCTGATCTGCCAGGAGCTGGAGCGCGGCGACTCCGGCCTGCGCAGTTTCGTCTCAGTGCAGAGCTCGCTGTGCATGTACCCGATCTACGCTTACGGCAGCGAGGAACAGCGCCAGCAGTGGCTGCCGGCGATGGCACGCGGCGAGCTGATCGGCTGTTTCGGCCTGACCGAGGCGCACGGCGGTTCCGATCCGGCCAGCATGAAGACCCGCGCGGTGCGCGATGGCAGCGACTGGCGCATCAGCGGCAGCAAGATGTGGATCACCAGCGGCCCGGTGGCCGACCTGGCCATTGTCTGGGCACAGACCGAGGACGGCATCCAGGGCTTCGTGCTGGAAAAGGGCATGGCCGGTTTCACCACGCAGGAAATCAAGCACAAGATGAGCCTGCGCGCCTCGTTGACCGGCGCCTTGTTCTTCGATGACGTGCGTGTGCCCGACAGCCATCGCCTGCCGAATGTGAAGGGCCTGAAGGGGCCGCTGGGCTGCCTGACCCAGGCCCGTTACGGCATCAGCTGGGGCCCGATCGGCGCGGCCATTGCCTGCCTGGATGAAGCGCTGGGCTATGCCAAGGAACGCGTGCTGTTCGGTCGCCCGCTGGCGGCCACCCAGAGTGCGCAGATCAAACTGGCCGAGATGGCCCGCCGCATCACCACCGCGCAGCTGCTGGCGTTGCAGCTGGGCCGGCTGAAGGAAGCCGGCCAGCTGCAGCCGCAGCAGGTCAGCCTGGCCAAGTGGAACAACTGCCGCATGGCCATCGACATCGCCCGCGAGTGTCGCGATCTGCTGGGTGGGGCCGGCATCACCACCGAGCACGTGGCGATCCGCCACGCGCTGAACCTGGAATCGGTGATCACCTATGAAGGCACCGAAACCGTGCATCAGCTGGTGATCGGGCGTGAGCTGACCGGGATCAGCGCGTTCTGACGCTATCCGGTTTCCGGACGAGATACGGGGGAGCCGAGCGCGGGCTCGGCTCTACAGGAGCGTACGTGTAGAGCCGAGCCCATGCTCGGCTGCCTTCTTTCACGCGCCGCCGGCAAACCCATGCTGCCGCCACGCCTCGTACATCACCACGGCCACGGTGTTGGACAGATTGAGGCTGCGGTTGTCCGGCCGCATCGGCAGGCGCAGGCGACGGCCATCGGGCAGGGCATCGAGCACATCCTGCGGCAGGCCACGGCTTTCCGGGCCGAACAGGAATGCATCGCCATCTTCGAACGCCACGCTGTCGTAGCGCACGCTGGCACGCGTGCTCAGGGCGAACAACCGCTTCGGGGCGATCCGCGCCAGCGCGGTATCCAGGTCGGGGTGCACCTGCAGGCGCGAATACTCGTGGTAGTCCAGCCCGGCGCGCTTGAGCTGCTTGTCTTCCAGTGCGAAGCCGAGCGGCTCGACCAGGTGCAGCTGCGCGCCGGTGTTGGCGCAGAGCCGGATCACATTGCCCGTGTTGGGCGGGATTTCCGGTTGGAACAGGATCACGTGGAACTGGGGCGCGGCATTCATCGGCGCAGTGTACCTGCGGCGGCCGCAGCCCATACGGCGCACGCCCTGCGCGAGGCAGGGCGGCACCGCTTACGGGCGCAGCAGGACCTGGGCGGTTTCGGTGGCCAGGGCCTGCAGGTCGGCGGCGCTCGGGCGCACCTGCAGGGCCGGCAGGTTGACGATCACCGAGTGGGCGACGTTGGTGGCGGCGGCAGCCAGAGTGGCGGCATAGCGCTGGGCTTCCAGTTCGGCGGCCAGGGCGACGCGCTGTTCCAGGCTGGGGCGCACTTCCACCGAGGCCAGGGTGGTGATCGGCATCGCGGCGGCAACCGGGGCGGCGACGTAGCCGTTGCGCTCGGCCAGCTGGTCGGCGCTCGGACGCACTTCCACGGTGGCCAGGGTCGGGATGCCGCTGGCGCGTTCCCAAGCCTGCTGGGCCAGCTGGTCGGCGGCCGGGCGGACCTGCACGGTGTCCAGGGTCTTGATGGATTCGGAGGCCTGCACCGACGAAACAACCGCGGTGCCGGCGATCAGGGCGATGGCGATGGCAATGGTCTTGGCGTTCATGACGGGGCCTGTTTAGTGTTGGTGAGCAGTGGTGTTGTAGTAAGGTAGTACACCGACTCTGGGCTTGCAAGGAAAATTTTAGATTTCCTGCATTTGTTCAGTCTTCAGTCAGCTTTCGTCTGAAGCCCTTCGTGGCGCAGGAGTTACCAAGCAATCCCCGTGCCAACTTTTAATCTTTGATTTACAAGGAGTTTTGTCGGCCTGGAAAGTGTCCGCTGGGCGGACACCTGTCCATTCGACGGGCGGCGGACACTGTCCGGACGCCGCCCGCGGGTGCATGTGACCGCCGCTGCCCGGCCGCACAGGGCGCGCGGATGGCGCAGAGGGGCAAACACCCCCAGTGACTGCCGACCGATTCCTGCCGTTGCGCGCGCAGGCTAGGATCGGGGTTCACCTATGTGACCAAGGATCTGGATATGTCTTTCGCCGTTCGCCCGCGCGCTGCACTGCTGGCTGTCGCCCTCAGCACCGCCCTGGGCACGCTTGCGCCCACCTCCGCGCTGGCCGCCAAGCCGGCGGCACCGGCCAGGGTCGACATTCCGTATGAGCAGTTCACCCTGCCCAACGGTCTGCGCGTGATCGTGCATACCGATCGCAAGGCGCCGATCGTGGCGGTCAACATCTGGTACCACGTCGGCAGCAAGGACGAACCGGCCGGCCGCACCGGCTTTGCGCACCTGTTCGAGCACCTGATGTTCCAGGGCAGCGAAAACCACAGCGGCGAATTCTTCGAACCGTTCAAGCAGGTCGGTGCCACCAACCAGAACGGCACCACCAACACCGACCGCACCAACTACTTCGAGAACGTGCCGACCACCGCGCTGGACATGGCGCTGTGGATGGAATCGGACCGCATGGGCCATCTGGTCGGTGCGATCGACCAGGCCGCGCTGGATGAGCAGCGTGGCGTGGTGCAGAACGAGAAGCGCCAGGGCGAGAACCAGCCGTATGGCCAGGCCTGGGACCAGCTCACCAAGGCGCTGTACCCGGTGGGCCATCCGTACCACCACGGCGTGATCGGCTCGATGAACGATCTCAACGCCGCGTCGCTGGATGACGTGAAGACCTGGTTCCGCACCTGGTACGGCCCGAACAACGCGGTGCTGGTGCTGGCCGGCGACATCGACCTGGCCACCGCCAAGGAAAAGGTCGCCCGCTACTTCGGCAGCATCCCGGCCGGCCCGAGCATGGCGCAGCCGGCGGTGAACGTGGCCAAGCGCAGCGCCGACACGCGCGAGACGATGACCGACAAGGTGCCGCAGGCACGCATCTACCGCGCCTGGAACGTGCCGCAGGTCGGCACGACTGACATCGACCAGCTGCAGCTGTTCGCACAGGTGCTGGGCGGTGCCAAATCCTCGCGCCTGAGCCAGCGCCTGCAGCACCAGGACAAGCTGGTGGACAGCATCGGTTCGGGCCTGTCGTCGTCGCAGCTGGGCTCCAACTTCCTGATCGTGGCCACGGTCAAGCAGGGCCAGGACCCGGCCAAGGTCGAGAAGATCATCGATGAGGAACTGGACCGGCTGATCAAGCAGGGCCCGACCGCCGCCGAACTGGAGCGCGCCAAGACCGGCGCCCGCGCCGGCTTCATCCGCGGCATCGAACGCATCGGTGGCTTCGGCGGCAAGGCCGACGCGCTGGCCGAGTGCGCGGTGTTCACCGGTGATCCGGGCTGCTTCCGCACCTCGCTGGCCAACATCGAGAAGACCACCGCCGCCGATCTCACTCGTCTCGGTGCGCAGTGGCTGGACAAGGGCAGCCACACCCTGGTGATCGCACCGGGTGAGCGCGTGGCGCTGAAGGAAGAACCGAGCCAGGCGCCGAAGCCGTTCACCGTGCCGGCGGTGGACCCCAAGTACAGCACCCTGCCCGACCAGGTCGACCGCA
Organism: Stenotrophomonas sp. CS3K5; assembly: GCF_059515225.1. NCBI lineage: Bacteria > Pseudomonadati > Pseudomonadota > Gammaproteobacteria > Lysobacterales > Lysobacteraceae > Stenotrophomonas > Stenotrophomonas sp. CS3K5. The sequence continues at coordinate 151,446 of NZ_JCAKRX010000007.1, read as the reverse complement.
AGGCGGGCGTGCCGCAGACCCGCGAGTTCCCGCAGCTGAAGTTCCCGGCGCTGCAGCGCGCCACGCTGAAGAACGGCACCCAGGTGATCCTGGCCGAGCGCCATGAGATTCCGGTGGTGCAGTTCAGCTACCAGTTCCCGGGTGGCTTCAGCGCCGACCAGGGTCGCAAGCCGGGCACCGCCAACTTCACCATGAGCCTGATGACCGAAGGCGCCGGCAAGCTGGGGTCGCTGGCCTTCGCCGACGCCGCCGACGCGCTGGGTGCCAGCCTCGATGCCTCGGCCGGGCTGGATTCGATGAGCGTGGATCTGTCGGCCCTGAAGGAGAACCTGGCGCCGTCGCTGGCGCTGTACCGCGACCTGCTGCGCGAGCCGCGCTTCGAACAGGGCGAGATCGACCGCGTGCGCGCCACCTGGATCGCCGGCATCCAGCAGGAGAAGGTCAACCCGGGTGCGGTGGCGATGCGCGTGCTGCCGCCGCTGCTGTACGGCAAGGGCCATCCGTACGCCATTCCGTTCACCGGCAGCGGTGATGAAGCCGCCATCAGCGGCCTGACCCGCGAGGATCTGGTCGACTTCCACCACGACTGGCTGCGCCCGCAGAACGGCACCCTGATCGTGGTCGGTGACACCACCCTGGCCGAGATCGTGCCGTTGCTGGACAAGCAGCTGGGTGACTGGAAGGCCGCCGGCGATGCGCCGCAGGTGAAGGCGGCCACCGATGTCGCGCTGCCCAAGGGCCCGCGCGTGTTCCTGATCGACCAGCCGGGTGCGGTGCAGGCCAATCTGTTCGCCGGCCAGGTGGTGCCGCCGTCCAGCGCCGCCAGTTCGACCCGCTTCGACATCGCCAACGGGGTGATCGGTGGTGACTTCACCTCGCGCCTGAACATGAACCTGCGCGAGGACAAGCACTGGTCCTACGGCGCGCGCAGCAGCGCGACCAGCTCGGTGGGCCAGCGCCCGTGGATGGCCAGCGCGCCGGTGCAGATCGACAAGACCGGCCCGGCGATGGCGGAAATGCGCAAGGAGATCGCCGCGTTCGCCGACGGCAGCAAGCCGGCCACTGCCGACGAGGTCAACCGCATCCGCAACATCCAGACCCTGAGCCTGCCCGGCGCCTACGAGACCGCCAGCGCGGTGGCGGCGACCATCGGTTCGATCGTGCAGTTCAAGCGCCCGGACGACTATGTGCTGCGTCGCAAGGCCGAGATCGAGGCGATGACCCCGGCACAGGTGCAGCAGGCCGCCGCCGAGATCAAGCCGCAGGCGCTGACCTGGGTGGTGGTGGGTGACCTGAAGCAGACCGAAGCGGCGGTGCGCGCGCTGAACCTGGGCGAAGTGACCGTGATCGATGCCGAAGGCAACCCGGTCAAGAAATAAGGGATGTGCCTGCCCGCCAAGGCGGGCAGGCCTCCCCCCCGGTAGTGCCGGCCGCTGGCCGGCAACCCGGCTACCCCCGATTCAGGCTGTTCAGGCAGAATCCCCTCAACCCCTTCCAGGATCTGCCCATGCGCATTCTGCTGCTCTCCTCCCTGCTGCTTACCGTCACCGCCTGTACCTGGGTGCCGATCGAACCGGCCGGCAAGGCGACCCGCGTGCTGCCGGCAGGGCCGGTTCCGGCTGGCTGCATCGCCAAGGGCGAGGTGGTGGTGTCGGTGAAGAGCAAGGTCGGCTTCTACAACCGCAACCCGCTGCGCGTTCAGGAAGAGCTGGAAACCCTGGCCCGCAACGAGGCCCCCAGTGCCGGTGCCAACGCCGTGCAGGCCGCTGCCGCCCCTGCCGACGGCAGCCAGCGCTTTGCCGCGTTCCAGTGCCCGCCGCGCTGAACGCTTCACCATACGGGCAAGGCTGAATTCGTAAAGATGCGGTGAAAGCCCGGGGGTTATAGAATAGCGCCCCCTTTGCCTGAGCCTTGGCGCTAACCTCGATGCTCTTCAAGAATGTCTCGATCGCCGGCCTGGCACACGTCGACGCGCCGCATACGCTGACGACCAAGGAAATCAACGAACGCCTGCAGCCGACGCTGGATCGCCTGGGCATCCGCACCGACGTGCTTGGCGATATCGCCGGCGTGCACGCGCGCCGCCTGTGGGACAACGGCGTGCTGGCCTCGGACGCGGCCACCATGGCCGGCCGCAAGGCGCTGGAAGATGCCGGCATCGAAGCGACCCAGGTTGGCCTGCTGGTCAATACCTCGGTCAGCCGTGACTACCTGGAGCCGTCGACGGCGTCGATCGTGTCCGGCAACCTCGGCGTCAGCGACGAGTGCATGACCTTCGACGTCGCCAATGCCTGCCTGGCCTTCATCAACGGCATGGATATCGCCGCGCGCATGATCGAGCGCGGTGATATCGACTATGCGCTGGTGGTGGACGGCGAGACCGCCAACCTGGTGTACGAGAAGACCCTGGAGCGGATGACCGCCCCGGACGTGTCCGCCGATGATTTCCGCAATGAGCTGGCGGCGCTGACCACCGGTTCGGGTGCCGCGGCCATGGTGATGGCGCGCTCGGAGCTGGTGCCCGACGCGCCGCGCTACAAGGGTGGCGTGACCCGCTCGGCCACCGAGTGGAACCAGCTGTGCCTGGGCAACCTGGACCGCATGGTCACCGACACCCGCCTGCTGCTGATTGAAGGCATCAAGCTGGCACAGAAGACCTTCGCTGCCGCCAAGATCGCACTCGGCTGGGCGGTGGAGGAACTGGACCAGTTCGTCATCCACCAGGTCAGCCAGCCGCACACCGCCGCGTTCATCAAGAACTTCGGCATCGACCCGAAGAAGGTGATGACCATCTTCGGCGAGCACGGCAACATCGGTCCGGCCTCGGTGCCGATCGTGCTGAGCAAGCTCAAGCAGCTGGGCAAGCTGAAGAAGGGCGATCGCATCGCGCTTCTGGGCATCGGCTCGGGCCTGAACTGCTCGATGGCTGAAGTGGTCTGGTAAACAGCCTGCTGCACGATCTCCTGTAGAGCCGAGCCCTGCTCGGCTCACGCGCGCAGCGCGGCTCTTCAGCAGCGGACGAGAAAGCAGCCGGGCATGGCTCGGCTCTACAGTGCGCCGCGACTCTCCTTAGGTGCTCCGCATGCGCGATCTTCCCGGTTACCCCGCCCACCCGCAGCGTTTCGAGGTTCGTCCCGGCCTGTCGATGAGCTATCTCGACGAAGGCCCGCGCGACGGCGAGGTGGTGGTGATGGTGCACGGCAACCCGTCGTGGAGCTATTACTGGCGCACGCTGGTGGCCGGCCTGTCGGACAGGTACCGCTGCATCGTGCCGGACCATATCGGCATGGGCCTGTCGGACAAGCCCGACGACCGCCGCTACGAATACACCCTGCAGTCGCGCGTGGATGACCTGGATGCACTGCTCAAGCACCTGGGTATCACCGGCCCGGTGACCCTGGCCGTGCACGACTGGGGCGGCATGATCGGCTTCGGCTGGGCGCTGTCGCACCACGCGCAGGTCAAGCGCCTGGTGGTGCTCAACACGGCCGCCTTCCCGATGCCGGCGGCGAAGAAGATGCCGTGGCAGATCGCGCTGGGCCGCCACTGGAAGATCGGTGAGTGGATCATCCGCACCTTCAACGCGTTCTCCTCCGGCGCCTCGTGGCTGGGCGTGGAGCGGAAGATGCCGGCCGACGTGCGTCGCGCCTACGTGTCGCCGTACAACAGCTATGCCAACCGCATCAGTACCATCCGCTTCATGCAGGATATTCCGCTGTCGCCGGCCGACAAGGCGTGGTCGCTGCTGGAACGCGCCGGCAAGGCGCTGCCGTCGTTCGCCGACCGCCCGGCCTTCCTCGGCTGGGGCCTGCGCGACTTCGTTTTCGACCATCATTTCCTGAAGGGCTTCCAGGCCGCGCTGCCGCAGGCCCAGGTGCATGCCTTCGACGACGCCGGCCATTACGTGCTGGAAGACAAGCACGAAGTGCTGGTGCCGGAAATCCGCGCGTTCCTGGACAAGAACCCGATCTGAGGGGGCGTGCCGACCGTTGGTCGGCGCAGCGGCCGGGTTCATAAGGTTGCCGGCCAGCGGCCGGCACTACCACTAGGCCGCTATCGGCGCCTGCGGTGGCGAGGACGGGCTGTTGCCGTTGTCGTCCGGATGACCGTCGTCGTTGCCCGCCTCGTCGCGCCAGCGCCAGTCGGCCAGGGTCAGCGGATCCAGCCCATAGGCGATGCGCGCCTTGTCGCACTGCGGGCTGGCCTTGCCGTACTCCCATGAGGCGTCCACCTCGCGGCACACGCTGGGCCGGTTGGGGTGGATGGTGCAGCGCGAATACACGCCGATCTGCGCATCCAGCGCCACGCAGCGCACCGGTTTGGAATGGGTGCCGCGCATGCACAGGCGGTGCGGGTCCAGCACCTCGGTCATCTGGTGCGGCACGCCGCCGGGGGTGACCTCGTCCGATTCCATCCAGTGGAAGGCCACGCGGTATTGGGTGCAGCAGGCGCCGCAGGTCATGCAGGGATGTTGCATGGGCAAGCCGCCTCGGGCGGCAGTCGGAATCGGGAACGAGGCAGCGGATTTTCCACGAAGCGGGCCGCCGCGCAAGAAATTCCGTAAGCGGCGACAATGAACGGATGAACCGACCCTGCAACATTGCCGCGCGCCTGCCTGAACTGGCGCGTGAACGCCCCGACCAGATCGCCATCCGCTGCCCCGGCCGCCGCGGCGCCGGCAACGGCATGGCCGCCTACGATGTGACCCTGGATTACCGCCAGCTGGACGCGCGCAGCGACGCCATGGCCGCCGGCCTGGCCGGTTACGGGATCGGCCGTGGCGTGCGCACGGTGGTGATGGTGCGGCCCTCGCCGGAGTTCTTCCTGCTGATGTTCGCGCTGTTCAAGCTGGGGGCGGTGCCGGTACTGGTCGATCCGGGCATTGACCGGCGCGCGCTGAAGCAGTGCCTGGACGAGGCGCAGCCGGAGGCCTTCATCGGCATTGCGCTGGCCCATGTGGCGCGGCTGGCGCTGCGCTGGGCGCCCTCGGCCACCCGCCTGGTCACGGTCGGGCGCCGACTGGGCTGGGGTGGCACCACCCTGGCCGCGCTGGAGCGCGCCGGTGCCCGCAGCGGCGCCATGCTGGCCGATACCGATGGCGAGGACATGGCCGCGATCCTGTTCACCAGCGGCTCCACCGGCGTGCCCAAGGGCGTGGTCTACCGCCATCGCCACTTCGTGGGCCAGATCCAGCTGCTGGGCAGTGCCTTCGGCATGGAAGCGGGCGGGGTGGACCTGCCGACCTTCCCGCCGTTCGCGCTGTTCGATCCGGCGCTGGGGCTGACCTCGGTGATTCCGGACATGGACCCGACCCGGCCGGCACAGGCCGACCCGGCGCGCCTGCACGATGCCATCCAGCGTTTCGGCGTGACCCAGCTGTTCGGCTCGCCTGCACTGATGCGCGTGCTGGCCCGGCACGGCCGGCCGCTGCCGGGCGTGACCCGGGTGACCTCGGCCGGGGCGCCGGTGCCGCCGGACGTGGTGGCCACCATCCGCAGCCTGCTGCCGGCCGATGCGCAGTTCTGGACGCCTTACGGCGCCACCGAATGCCTGCCGGTGGCGGTGGTCGAAGGCCGCGAACTGGAACGCACGCGTGCGGCCACCGAGGGCGGTGCCGGCACCTGCGTAGGCAGCGTGGTGGCACCGAACGAGGTGCGCATCATCGCCATCGACGATGCGCCGCTGGCCGACTGGTCGCAGGCGCGCGTGCTGGGCGTGGGCGCGGTGGGTGAGATCACCGTGGCCGGGCCGACGGCCACCGACAGCTACTTCAACCGCCCGCAGGCCACGGCGGCGGCAAAGATTGCCGAAACCCTGGCCGATGGCAGCACCCGCATCGTCCATCGCATGGGCGATGTGGGCTACTTCGATGCGCAGGGCCGCCTCTGGTTCTGTGGCCGCAAGACCCATCGGGTGGAAACCGCCGCGGGGCCGCTGTACACCGAACAGGTCGAGCCGGTGTTCAACACCGTGGCCGGGGTGGCGCGCACCGCGCTGGTGGGGGTGGGGGCTGCCGGAGCGCAGCGGCCGGTGCTGTGCGTGGAACTGCAACGTGGCCAGTCCGACAGCCCGGCGCTGCAGGACGCGCTGCGCGCGCATGCCGCCGCCCGCCTGCCCGAGGCCGGCCTGCAGCACTTCCTGGTGCATCCATCATTCCCCGTCGATATCCGTCACAACGCCAAGATCGGCCGCGAGAAGCTCGCCGTCTGGGCCAGCGCCCAACTGGAGAAGCGCGCATGAAGATCCTGGTCACCGGCGGTGGCGGTTTCCTGGGCCAGGCGCTGTGCCGCGGGCTGGTCGAGCGCGGCCACCAGGTGCTGGCGTTCAACCGCAGCCATTACCCGCCGCTGCAGGCGCTGGGCGTAGGCCAGATCCGCGGAGATCTGGCCGATGCACAGGCGGTACTGCATGCGGTGGCCGGCGTCGATGCGGTATTCCACAACGGTGCCAAGGCCGGCGCGTGGGGCAGCTATGACAGCTACCACCAGGCCAACGTGGTCGGCACCGACAACGTGATCGCGGCCTGTCGCGCGCATGGCATCGGCAAGCTGGTGTACACCTCCACGCCCAGCGTGACCCACCGCGCCACCCACCCGGTGGAAGGGCTGGGTGCCGACGAAGTGCCCTACGGCGAGGATTTCCAGGCGCCGTATGCGGCCACCAAGGCGATTGCCGAACAGCGTGTGCTGGCCGCCAACGACGCCACGCTGGCCACAGTGGCGTTGCGCCCGCGCCTGATCTGGGGCCCGGGTGACCAGCAGTTGGTGCCGCGCCTGGCCGAGCGCGCGCGGCAGGGCCGCCTGCGCCTGGTCGGCGATGGCAGCAACAAGGTCGATACCACCTACATCGACAATGCCGCGCTGGCGCACTTCCTCGCTTTCGAGGCGCTGGCCCCCGGCGCGGCCTGCGCCGGCAAGGCGTACTTCATCTCCAACGGCGAACCGCTGCCGATGCGCGAACTGGTCAACAAGCTGCTGGCGGCCGTGGGTGCGCCGACCGTGGACAAGGCGATCAGCTTCAAGACCGCTTACCGCATCGGCGCGATCTGCGAGCGGCTGTGGCCGCTGCTGCGCCTGCGTGGCGAACCGCCGCTGACCCGCTTCCTGGCCGAGCAGCTGTGCACGCCGCACTGGTACAGCATGGAACCGGCGCGCCGCGATTTCGGCTATGTGCCGCAGGTCAGCATCGAAGAAGGGCTGCGCAGGCTGAAGGCTTCATCTGCCGCATAGATCGCCGTCACTGGTTGCACACCGCCAGACCGGGAGGATGGACCCACGCCATCCAACGGCCCGGACATCTGCGAGGAGCGCCATGCTGCATTACGCCGTCATTTTCTTTGTCATCGCCATCATTGCTGCCGTGCTCGGTTTCTCCGGCATCGCCGGTGCGGCCAGCAACATCGCCTGGATCCTGTTCGTTGTGTTCCTGATCCTTGCTGTGATCTCGATGTTCCGCAAGCGCGGATAGAGTCGAGCCATGCTCGACTGACGCGCCTGTAGAGTCGAGCGATGCTCGACTACCCCAAAAGCAGTCGAGCAAGCTCGACTCTACAGAAGCGGGTTTTGCGGGTTACACCAGCGCCTTGTCAGCCGCATGGCGCTCCAGTGCCAGCTCGATCAACCGCGTGATCAGCGCGGTGTAGCCCAGTCCACTGGCGCCCCACAGTTTTGGATACATGCTGATGCGGGTGAAGCCGGGCAGGGTATTGATCTCGTTGATGACGATCTTGCCCTCGGCGGTGAGGAAGACATCCACCCGCGCCATGCCCGCACACTCCAGCGTCTGGTAAGCCTGCAGCGCGATCTGCTGGATGCGCGCCTGGGTATCGGCATCGATATCGGCCGGGACCACCACCTCGGCACCGTCGGCGTTGATGTACTTGGTGTCGTAGGCATAGAACTCATCGTGCAGCACCACTTCACCGCACACGCTGGCCTGTGGCTGCGCGTTGCCCAGCACGGCGCACTCGATCTCTCGGCCGACCACGGCCGATTCCACCAGCACCTTGTGGTCATGGCGCAGCGCCAGTTCCAGTGCGGCAGCAAAGTCGTGCGCGTCCTTCACCTTGCTCACGCCTACCGACGAGCCCTGGTTGGCTGGCTTCACGAACAGCGGCAGCCCCAGCTGCGCGATCAGTGCCGCCACGTCCACCTGCGCGGCCTGATGGCGGCGCAGGCATACCCAGGGCGCCACCGCCAGGCCGGCATCGCGCAGCAGGCGCTTGGCCACGTCCTTGTCCATGGCCGCCGCCGAGCCCAGTACCGATGACCCGACGAAGGGCAGGCCGGCCATGCGCAGCAGCCCCTGCAACGCACCGTCCTCGCCCAGCGGCCCGTGCACGATCGGCAGCACCACATCGATCTGGCCGAGCGCGGTGGACGCCTGCACTGGTTGCAGCGGCGCTTGCCCGGCCCCCGGCCGCAGCGCCAGCGTGGTGCCGGAAGGACGCAGCGCAATGCGTGCCGGATCTTCGGCATTGAGCAGGAAGGTGTCTGGCTGGCTCAGGTGCCACTGGCCCTGCTTGTCGATGCCGATCAGCACCGGCTCGAAGCGCTCGCGGTCGAGCGCGTCGAGGATGTTCCTCGCCGACTGCAGTGAAACTTCGTGCTCGGAGGAGGTGCCCCCGAAGATGATGCCGACCCGGGTCCGTGCCATGGGGAATGCGATGTCCTGTGCGTTGCGTGGCCGTACAGCATGAACCTTCCATTGCCACTCAGGTGAGGCACAGATGAATCACCGGGCCGCCGGCTCGGGCAGCGGCCAACCTTGGTTGGCCCCGGGGAAATCCAGTGCCGACCAAGGACGGCATCTACCAAGACGGGATCCCAGCAACATTCGGGTCTGAGCCTGTTGCGCAACGGGATCCAACCCCCAGACGGCAGGAATCTGTCGCAGGCGGGGTGGGTCCGGTTGCGGGAGTGTCCGCGGCATGGATGCCGCGGCCAAGCCCCCACGGACGGGTTTACGGCGTCTCCCGCACCCGGACCCATCCCGCCAACCCACGGAATGCCCGCTGTTGATTCGGCTGTTGCCGTTGCCTCTGCGGGTGCCGGGGGGCAGTCCGGCCCAAGCCCCTCACCCACGCAGGTAGAATGCGCACATGGCTCTTTCCCTGCTCAAGTCCCTCAAGCCGGCCGCCGGCCGTGCGCTGCAGATCGCCCTGAACCGCGCGCTGGCGCTGGATCCGGATACCCGTCTTGCGCTGACCGGTCTCGATGGCCGGCATATCGACCTGACTCTGGAGGCGCCCTCGCTGGCGATGCGCATCAGCGTCGAGGGCGATCAGCTGCGGGTGGGCCCAGTGGACGCGCAGGAAGCCGATCTGGCCGTGCGAAGCAGCCTGGCCGGCGTGCTGGCGCAGCTGCCGCTGCTGGCCAACGCACGGCGCGCCGACAGCCATGGCAAGGGCCGCGTACGCGTGGCCGGCGACGCCGAGCTGGCGCGGCGCCTGCAGCAGCTGGCCAAGGGGTTTGATCCGGACTGGCAGCAGCCGTTCGTGAGCGTGTTCGGCGAGGTGCTGGGCGTACAGGTGGCCAACACTCTGCGCAGCGCCCTGCAGCACGCGCGCCAGGGGGCGATCGATCTGGCCCACAGTGCCGCCGAATTCATCACCGAGGAATCGCGCGACGTGGTGCCGCGCGCCGAACTGGAGGCCTTCCACGATGACGTGGATGTGCTGCGCGATGATGTCGAGCGCCTCGGCGCGCGCGTGCAGCGCCTGCGGGGTGCCGCATGAAGGCACTGTTGCGGGCCAGCCGTATCGGCCGGGTGATCCTGCGTTACCGCCTCGACGATCTGCTGCAGGGCACCCCGGCCGAGCGCTGGCTGCGCCTGGCCAAGCCGTTCGTGCCGCGCGCCTCGGCCGACATCGCCGCGCAGTCGCGTGGCGCACGCCTGCGTCTGGCGCTGCAGGACCTGGGCCCGATCTTCGTCAAGTTCGGCCAGATCCTGTCCACCCGTCGCGATCTGGTGCCACCGGACGTAGCCAACGAACTGACCCTGCTGCAGGACCGGGTCAAGCCGTTCGACGGCGATACCGCGCGCCGCATCGTGGAAGAAGCGCTGGGCCTGCCGGTCAGCGAGGCCTTCGCCAGCTTCGACACCGAACCGCTGGCCTCGGCCTCGATCGCGCAGGTGCATGCCGCCACCCTGGCCGATGGCCGCCAGGTGGTGGTCAAGGTGCTGCGCCCGGGCATCGAGAAGCAGATCGACGCCGACATCGCCCTGCTCAATTCGCTGGCCGCCCTGGTCGAGCGCACCCACCCGCGTGCCGACAAGATCCGCCCGCGCGAAGTGGTGGCCGAAGTGGAAAACACCCTGGCCGCCGAGCTGGACCTGCAGCGCGAAGGCGCCAATGCCAGCGTGCTGCGCCGCTTCTGGGAAAACTCCGACGACCTGTACGTGCCGGAAGTGATCTGGAGCCACACCGCCGAGCGCGCGCTGACCCTGGAGCGCGTGTGGGGCATTCCGTCCGATGACATCGCCGCGCTGGACAAGGCCGGCATCGACCGCAAGGCGCTCGCCGCCAAGGGCGTGCGGGTGTTCTACACCCAGGTGTTCCGCGACAACTTCTTCCATGCCGATGCGCACGCCGGCAACATCTGGGTCGATACCGATCCAGCGCGCCGTGCCAACCCGCGTTTCATCGCGCTGGACTTCGGCATCATGGGCCAGCTTTCGCAGGAAGATCAGTACTACCTGGCCGAGAATTTCATGGCCATCTTCAACCGCGATTACCGCCGCATCGCCGAGCTGCATGTGCAGGCACGCTGGATGCCCGACCACGTGCGCATCGATGATCTGGAAGCGGCGGTGCGTTCGGTGTGCGAGCCGTACTTCACCCGCCCGCTGTCGCAGATATCGCTGGCCGAAGTGCTGATGAAGCTGTTCCGCGTGGCCCAGCGCTACCAGCTGACGTTGCAGCCGCAGCTGATCCTGCTGCAGAAAACCCTGCTGAACATCGAAGGTGTCGGCCGCCAGCTGGACCCGCAGATCGACATCTGGGCGGTGGCCAAGCCGGTGCTGGCCAGGATCCTGCGCGAGCGCTACAGCCCGCGCCGGGTGGTGCGCGAGATCGGCAAGCGGCTGCCGGAAATCATGACCCATGCGCCGGACATGCCGCGCCTGGTGCATGCCTGGCTGACCCAGCAGGTGGAGGGCCGACATGAACTGGCAATGCGCTCGCGCGATCTGGTCGCGCTCGATGCCAGCGTGCAGCGGCTGCAGAAGCGTGCGGTCGGCGCGATCACCGGGGTCGGCCTGCTGGCCATCGCCGCGCTGATGTACGTGCTGCAGCCGCCGGGCTGGTACTGGGGCGACCTGCCGATGTGGAGCTGGCTGTCCGGTGCGATCGGCGCGGTGGCGCTGGCGCGCGCCTGGTGGAAGTAGACGCCATGCTGCAGGCGCTCAAGGATGAGCTGGCGCGCTTTGGCGCCGACAACGACGCGCGTGAGACCGAGCGCGGTCGGCGCATGCTCAACATCACGCCCGATACCGGTGAATTCCTGTCGGTGCTGGTGCGCTTCGGCAACGCACGGCGGATACTGGAGATCGGCACCTCCAACGGCTATTCCACGTTGTGGCTGGCCGAGGCCGCCGCTGCCGTCGATGGCCATGTGACCACGCTGGAGTTCGCCGAGGACAAGGCGGCGATGGCGCGTGCCACATTCGCACGCAGCGGCCTGGAGCAGCGCATCACCCTGGTCCACGGCGATGCCGGTTGCTGGCTGGCGCAGGCGGCCGAAGCCAGCATCGATCTGCTGTTCCTCGATTCGGACCGCGAACAGTACGCCGGCTGGTGGCCGCAGCTGCGCCGTGTGCTGCGGCCGGGTGGGCTGCTGGTGGTGGACAATGCCACCTCGCATGCAGCACAGATGGAACCGCTGCGGGCGCTGCTGGCCGCGGACGCGGACTTCAGCACCAGCCTGGTGCCGGTGGGCAACGGCGAACTGCTGGCCGTGCGCAACGCCTGATCCCGAACCGTCGTAGAGTCGCGCTTGCTTGACTGCTTTTCGCAAGGTGCCCGTCGAGCAAGCTCGACGCTACCGGGACGGCCCCCCGTATAATCCCGCGGTGAGTGCCGATACCGAAACCGCCCCCGAAACCGCGCCCCTGCAGCTGCTGCACCTGGATGAACGCCTGGCCGTGGTCAACAAGCCGGCCGGGCTGATGGTTCACGACAGCAAGCTGGCCCGTGGCGAAGACGACTTCCTGGCCGACCGTCTGCGCGAGCAGCTGGGCCGCCCGATCTTCCTCGTGCATCGCCTGGATCGGGCCACCAGTGGCTGCCTGCTGCTGGCCTTCGACCGAGACACCGCCAGCACGCTGGGCAAGGCGCTGATGGGCGGCGACGTGCTGAAGGACTACCTGACCGTGTGCCGTGGCTGGCCGGCCGAGCTGTCCTGGCAGGTCGATCACGATCTGGACGGTGGGCCGGGCAAGCCGGTGAAGAAGCCGGCGATCACCGACTTCCAGCGCCTGGCCACCGGCGAGCTGTCGGTGCCGATCGGCGAATTCAGCAGTTCGCGTTATGCGCTGCTGCGCTGCCAGCCGCAGACCGGACGCTTCCGGCAGATCCGGCGGCACCTCAAGCACCTCTCGCACCACATGATCGGCGACACCAGCCACGGCGATGGCCGCCACAACCGCATCTTCCGCATGCAGGGTGTGCATCGCATGCTGCTGCACGCCGAGCGCCTGCGTTTTCCCCATCCAGAGGGCGGCAGCGTGGATGTGCGTGCGCCGCTGGACCGTGAGTTCCAGAAGGCGCTGGACCTGTTCGGCTGGCAGGTGGACGCCGTTTGACGCCCACGCGGCCGAGGGGTCAGAGTCCTTTCCCGCAGGGAAAGGGATCCGACCCCGCCGAGGTCATTTCTTTTCCGGCTCGTTGACGATCGCGTCCAGGTCCTTCTGCAGGTCCGCAAACAGTGGCTGCATGCGTGCCTGGATGGCCACCATCACGTTCTGCATCAGCGCCGGGGTCTTGTCCAGCAGGCTCTGGCCGGCCGAACTCTCGTAGAACTCGGCCATCGCCAACACGTCTTCCTTGCTGAAGGTCTTCTTGTACAGGTCCACGTACATCGGCCGCAGCTGCTGCCACGACAGGGCCTGGCGCAGGGTCTGGCTGGTGCGGGCCTGGATCCGCTTGAGCTGTTCCTGCTGCTGTGCGTTGAGCTGGCGCTGAGCGGCCACCTGCTGGAACTGCTGCTGCTGCATCGCCTCGATCTGCGGCAGCATGGTGTCGATCATGCTCTGCGCGCGCGAGGCCGACAGCAGGCGGTTGATGTCGCCGTCGGTCGGCGGCGCGGCCAGGGCCGGGGTGCTGGCCACGGCCAGCGCCAGCAACAGGGCGGCACGGCGCAGCAGGGACGGCAGGGCGGGTGCGAAGCGGGTCATGCGAAGCTTCCTGCGGTACATGGGACGGCCAGCATACCAGCAGCCAAGGCGAAGGCGGCGTGTTCGGTGCCTGATCGGCGGCATACGGTGCGCGATGTCGCACTCCGGTGCGTGGCTGCCGCTACAATGCGCGGATGGGCAGTGGACCGGTCACCATCAACGCGCAGCTTGAAATCCCCGACGGCGAGATCGTCGAGCGGTTCGTGCGCGCCAGTGGCGCCGGTGGCCAGAACGTCAACAAGGTGTCCACCGCGGTGGAACTGCGTTTCGATGTGGCCAACTCGCCCTCGTTGCCCGACCCGTTGCGCGAGCGCCTGCTGGCGCGACGTGACCGGCGGGTGACCGGCGAAGGCGTGCTGGTCATCGATGCGCAACGTTTCCGGACCCAGGATCGCAATCGCGAGGATGCGCGCGAGCGGCTGGCGGCCTTCATCCAGGCCGGGCTGAGCGTGCCCAAACCGCGCAAGGCCACCAAGCCGACCCTCGGGTCGAAACTGCGTCGTCTGGACGCCAAACGCGGGCGCGCGCAGATCAAGCGCGGGCGCTCATCACGTGACTGGGAGTGATTGCTTGAACAAGCCGACTTCGTTGCTGCCGGCCGTGCCGCCGCAGATGCCGCAGGTCAAACCCAACGCCTTCCTGCGCTGGCTGGCGCGCTGCACCCTGCGCATGGGCGGCTGGAAGGTGACCGGCACCCTGCCTGACATTCCCCGGCTGGTGTTCATCATCGCGCCGCATTCGTCCAACTGGGACGGCCTGTGGGGCATGGCCGCCAAGATCGCGCTGGGCATGAAGGTGAAGGTGCTCGGCAAGGCCTCGCTGTTCTGGTGGCCGCTGGGCCCGCTGCTGCACAAGCTGGGCGTGATCCCGCTGGACCGCAGCTCGCCGCAGGGCACGGTGGGCCAGGCGGTGGACCTGCTGCGCAACAACGAGAAGATGTGGTTCGCCATCACCCCCGAGGGCACCCGCAAGGCGGTGAAGGACTGGAAGGCCGGCTTCCTGAAGATCGCCCGGATGGCCGACGTGCCGATCCTGGCCGCCTATTTCCACTACCCGGAAAAGACCATCGGCATCGGCCCGCTGTTCACCCCCAGCGGCGATGATGCCGCCGACATGGCCGCCATCCGCGAGTTCTACCGGCCGTGGATGGGCAAGACCCGCGGCACGGTCTGAGCCGCCTGCGGGCTGCCGCCTAGACGCCACGTCCGGCACATGCCGGGCGTGCGCGACAGGAGTAGGGTGGAGGGCTGGTATCCCGTACCGTCTGCCCAAGGAGCGTTCCACATGTCGCGTACCGTAGTCCTGGCCGCCGCCATCAGCCTGGCGCTGGCGGCCTGTTCCGGCAAGGAGTCCACCCCCGTGTCCGATGCACAGAAGACCCCGGCCCAGCAGCCGGCCGAAGCGTCCACCAATCCGCTGCTGAGCGCCAGCACGCTGCCGTTCCAGGCGCCGCAGTTCGACAAGATCAAGGACAGCGACTACCTGCCGGCGTTCGAAGAAGGCATGCGCCAGCACCTGGCCGACGTGCGCAAGATCGCCGACAGCAGCGAGCCGGCCACCTTCGACAACACCATCGTGGCGATGGAGCGCAGCGGCGAGACCCTGAACCGCGTGTCGCGCATCTTCTTCGGCCTGGTCCAGGCCGATACCAACGATGCGCGCCAGAAGATCCAGGAAGAAGTGGCGCCGAAGCTGGCCGCGCACCAGGACGAGATCAATCTGGACCCGAAGCTGTTCGCGCGCGTGAAGTCGATCTACGACCAGCGCGACACGCTGGAACTGGACCCGGTGCAGAAGCGCCTGGTCGAGCATTACTACGATGGCCTGGTGCGCGCGGGCGCGCAGCTGTCCGACGCCGACAAGGCCTCGCTGCGCAAGCTCAACGTGGAAGAGACCACCCTCTCCACCCAGTTCCACACCCGCCTGGTGGCGGCCACCGCCGCTGCGGCCGTGGTTGTCGATGACAAGGCCAAGCTGGCCGGCCTGGACGAAGACGCGATCAACAACGCGGCCGCTGCCGCCAAGGACCGCAAGCTGGACGGCAAGTTCCTGCTGCCGCTGCAGAACACCACCCAGCAGCCGGTGCTCGGTTCGCTGAGCGACCGCGACCAGCGCGCTGCCGTGCTGAAGGCTTCGGAAACCCGCGCCGAGCGCGGCGATGCCAACGACACCCGGCAGACCGTGCAGCGCCTGGCCCAGCTGCGTGCGCAGAAGGCCAAGCTGCTGGGCTTTGACACCTTCGCCGACTACCAGCTGGGCGACCAGATGGCCAAGACCCCGGCCGCCGCGCTGAAGCTGCTGACCGACACCGTGCCGGCGGCCACCGCCAAGGCCCGCACCGAAGCCGGCGAGATCCAGAAGGTGATCGACGCGCAGAAGGGCGGCTTCCAGGTTGCCGCCTCGGACTGGGACTTCTACGCCGAACAGGTGCGCAAGGCCAAGTACGATCTGGACGAATCGCAGATCAAGCCGTACTTCGAACTGGACAACGTGCTGCAGAACGGCGTCTTCTACGCCGCCACCCAGCTGTACGGCATCACCTTCAAGCCGCGCACCGACATTCCGACCTACAACCCGGACATGAAGGTGTACGAAGTGTTCGACAAGGACGGCACCTCGCTGGCGCTGTTCTACACCGACTACTTCAAGCGTGACAGCAAGTCCGGTGGCGCCTGGATGGACGTGTTCGTCGAACAGGACGGCCTGACCGGTGCCAAGCCGGTGGTCTACAACGTCTGCAACTTCACCAAGCCGGCCGCCGGCCAGCCCGCGCTGATCAGCTTCGACGACGTCACCACGATGTTCCATGAGTTCGGCCATGCACTGCACGGCATGTTCTCCAACGTGAAGTACCCGTCGATCGCCGGCACCGCCACCTCGCGCGACTTCGTCGAGTTCCCCTCGCAGTTCAACGAGCACTGGGCGCTGGATCCGAAGGTGTTCGCCAACTACGCCAAGCACTACAAGACCGGCGAGGCGATGCCGCAGGAACTGGTCGACAAGATCCTCAAGGCACGCAGCTTCAACCAGGGCTATGCGACCACCGAGTACCTGTCGGCCGCACTGCTGGACCTGGCCTGGCACACGCAGAAGGCCGACGCGCCGCTGCAGGATGTCGGCGCCTTTGAAGCCAGCGCGCTGAAGAAGTTCAAGGTCGACCTGCCGCAGGTGCCGCCGCGCTACCGCACCACCTACTTCGACCACATCTGGGGTGGCGGTTACTCGGCCGGTTACTACGCGTACTTCTGGGCCGAAGTGCTTGACCATGACGCCTACCAGTGGTTCACCGAACACGGTGGCCTGACCGCCGCCAACGGCCAGGAATTCCGCGACAAGATCCTCTCGCGCGGCAACAGCGTGGAGCTGTCGACCCTGTACCGCGATTTCCGCGGCAAGGACCCGTCGGTGGAACCGCTGCTGAAGTTCCGCGGCCTGAAGTAAGAAACAGAAAACGGCGGGGGCAACCCCGCCGTTTTTCCTTCTGTAGAGCCGAGCCGATGCTCGGCTGCTCTTCCGGGAAACATCAGCCGAGCATGGGCTCGGCTCTCCAAACAGCATTACGTCCCCACGTGCACGCGATTGGCCTGCTCGGCCAACCCCAGGTGGTCCAGTGCGATATCCAGCGCCAGCACATAGCTCTGCGCACCATACCCGGCCGCAATGCCCAGGCGCTGGCCGACACCGGCCGGCAGGCACGGCTCGGCCACTGCACCGTCGTCATGTACTTCCACGTAGGCGTTGTGCAGGTAGGGCAGCAGGCGCTGCAGGCGCAGGCTGTTGGCACACGCACCCGGATCGAGCAGGGTCACTTCGCCGCGGCTGTGGTCGGCCACGCGCAGCGCATCCAGCAGTTCCTGTTCCGAGCCGCAGGCGCGGATCGCCACGCTGGTGCCGGCGTCGATCGCACGATGCACCAGCGATTTCAGTACCGGTGCCGGCAGCGGCATGGCCGTGCGGATCAGCGCGCCGGCGGCTTCCGGGCCACGGATGATGAAAATCGACATGGCTCAGCCCTCCTGCGCCAGGCGGCGACCGACGATGGCCAGCGACAGCGGATAGCCGGCCTGCTGGCTGCGCTGGTCGATCACCACCGCGGCCGGGCCATGCTGCAGGTGCAGGCGCGCATCCAGGCCAAGCTCGCTGGGCGACTGCAGCTCGATGTACTGCGCCGGCAGATGTTCCAGCGCCGCCTGCAACGCACCGCCCTCGGCCTGCCATTGCGCTTCGTCGGCCACGCCGACGTCCAGCAGCACCCAGTCGGCCGAGCGCGCCTGCGGCTGGCACAGGCACTGGCGTACTTCGGACAGGCTGGCGCAGTCGCTGCACAGCACGCGATGGCCGGCCAGCTGCGCCGGCAATTGCGGGCGCGGCGCCGACGAAGATGCGTGGCGGATCACCAGGAGGGTCATACAACACCTTGCGGAATGCGCCCTGCGGCGCGGTGGGCACACGATGCGCGCGGCAGCCGTAAAGGTGCGATGCCCGGAGCCGGCCCCACGCGTAAATCCTGCGTAACCCCTGTTGTAGAGCCGAGCCCATGCTCGGCTGTTCTGCGCCCCAGTCGGGCAACCTCGACGCCACAAAGAGCAAGCCGAGTGTGGGCTCGGCTCCACAGGATCGCGGCGCGGGAACCTCTTCGGCCCGGATGTGGTCTGATGCAGCGACCACCCACCCGGAGCCTGACATGGATGCTGTTGCCCGCCCTCCCTTTTCCGAACGCGCGCTGGCCTGGCTGAAGAAGGAGGCGCTGCCGCTGCTGGTGATGCTCGGCCTGCTCGCCGCCGCGCGCGATACCCTGGCCAACCACTACGTGGTGCCGAGCGGTTCGATGCAGCCGACCCTGCAGCCCGGCGACCGGGTGGTGGTGGACATGCGCGCCTATGGTCTGCGCCTGCCGTTCACCGGCAAGGCACTGCTGGCCACCGGCACCCCGCAACGCGGCGAAGTGGCGGTGTTCGACTCGCCGGCCGACGGCACCCGCCTGATCAAGCGCATTGCCGCGGTGGCCGGTGACCATGTGCAGATGCGCGAGGGCCACCTGAGCATCAATGGCCAGCCGTTGCAGATGGCCGACCTGCAGGACGTGGAAGCCTTCGGCCAGCGTCGCGCCCGCCTCGACCTGGACATGGGCGGCGGCCCGGACATCGCCGATCTGGTGGTGCCGGCCGGCAAGCTGCTGGTGCTGGGTGACCACCGCGGCAACAGCTTCGATGGCCGCTTCTTCGGGTTTGTCGACGCCGACAAGGTCTATGGCCGCGCGGTGGCGGTGTACTACCGCCGTGGCGACGGTTTCGAGTGGCAGCGCTTGTAAGCTGAATCGATACTTTTCATGTATCAATCATGATCCAACAGGTTATGGATCGACTGGATGGACGGGCCTAGTCTGGGCCCCGTTCCTCTCCACCCGGCCGCCCCCACCGGCCCATCGATCCCATGACTGGCGAAACCGCGGCGGCCGTTCAAGGCCGTCCTTCCATTCTCGAAACCGGCACCGACACCCGCATCCAGCAGGGCACGCCGGCCTTTCGCCGCACTGCGCTGGCGCTGTTCCTGGCCGGCTTTTCCACCTTCGGCCTGCTGTACACGGTGCAGCCGCTGCTGCCCGAGTTCAGCCGCCACTTCGGGGTGTCCGCCGCCGGCAGCGCGATGTCGCTGTCGCTGACCACCGGCACGCTCGCGGTGGCGATGCTGCTGGCCGGCCTGCTGTCCGACGCGGTCGGCCGCCGCCCGTTGATGATCGCCGCCTTGCTGGCCTCGGCCGTGCTGTCGCTGTGCACTGCGCTGGTGGATGACTGGACCACGCTGCTGGTACTGCGCACCCTGCTGGGGCTGGCGCTGAGCGGCGTGCCGGCGGTGGCGATGACCTATCTGGTCGAGGAAATGGACAGCCGCGCGCTGGGCCTGGCGATGGGCCTGTACATCGGCGGCAACGCCATCGGCGGCATGAGCGGGCGCCTGCTGGCCGGCATCATCGCCGACCACTGGGGCTGGCGCTGGGGCATCGGTGTGGTCTCGATCATCGCCATTGCCAGCACCGTGCTGCTATGGCTGCAACTGCCGCCGTCGCGTCATTTCCAGGCCCGGCGCGGTGGCCTGCGCCACCTGCCTTCGCGTTGGCGCACGTTGTTTGCCGATCCCGGCCTGCCGTGGCTGTTCGCCACCTCGTTCGTGTTGATGGGCGTGTTCGTCACGCTCTACAACTACCTCGGTTACCACCTGCTGGCGCCGCCGTACCACCTCAGCCAGACCGTGGTCGGGTTGATCTTCAGCGTCTACCTGGTGGGCACCTTCAGTTCGGCGTGGATGGGCCAGCAGGCCACGCGCTATGGACGTGGCCGCATCCTTTCGATCTCGTTCGCGCTTATCGGCGCCGGCATCGTGCTGTTGGCGATGCCGTGGCTGAGCACGATGGCCCTGGGCATCGCACTGGTCACGTTCGGATTCTTCGGCGGCCACTCGGTGGCCAGCAGCTGGGTGGGCGCGCGCGCCGGTGCGATGCGTGCGGAAGCCTCGGCGCTGTACCTGTTCGCCTATTACCTGGGGTCGAGCGTACTGGGCGGCGTGGGTGGCTTGGCCTATGCGGCCTGGGACTGGCGCGGGGTGTGCGCGTTTGCCGCCGTGCTGACCCTGATCGGTGGCGGCATCGTCTGGGCGTTGCAGCAGCGCGCGCCGCAGCCGGTCACGGCCTGATCCTGTTCTGCTAGATGCCGACCTTGGTCGGCGCTGTGGCCGTGGGCCAACCAAGGTTGGCCACTACCGGGTGGGTTGTACCTCAGCCCTCGGCAAACGCCCCGCGCAACAATCCGGCGAAATTGCGGATCAACGGCGTCACCCGTTCGCGATGCCAGGCCAGCTGCACTTCCGAATGCGCACCGGCATCGGCCAGCGCTACGAAGCGCGCGCCTTCCACGCGGATGTGATCGCACGAGGAGGGCAGGATGGCCGCACCCAGCCCGGCGGCGGCCAGGCTGATCAGGGTCGAGGCTTCGCCCGCTTCCTGCACGATGCGCGGGGTGAATCCTGCGGCCGTGCACAGCGTGATCATGTGGTCGTGGATGCCGGCGCCGGCACTGCGGCGGAAGGCCACGAACGGCTCCTGCGCGAAGTCGCGTAGCGACAGCGTGCCCTGTTTCGAGAGCCGATGCAGGGCAGGGTGGTCGGCATGCACGATCAACGCCAGCGGATCGACGAACAGGCTGTGCGCCACCAGTTCCGGGGGCAGCGCACGCTTGCGGATGATGCCGACGTCCAGTGAGCCGTCGAGCAGCGCATCGATCTGCTGCAGCGTGTTCATCTCGCTCAGCTGCAGTCGCACCTGTGGGTATTGCTGGCGGTAATGCAGGATCGAGCGTGGAATCTGTGGCGACAGCGGCGTGGCCCGGGTCAGCCCGATTTGCAGCTCGCCCTGCTCGCCGCGCTGCGCGCGCTGCACCTCGTCCACCGCCGCTTCCACCTGCTGCACGATCGCGCGCGCACGTTCCTGCAGCAGCTCGCCGGCGGCGGTCAGCTGCACGCGGCGATGGCTGCGCACGAACAGGCGCGCACCGATCAGTTCTTCCAGCTGGCGGATCTGCTGGCTGAGCGGCGGCTGCGACATGCCCAGCCGCTCGGCTGCCTGGCCGAAGTGCAGCGTATCGGCAACGGCGAGGAAGTAGCGCAGGTGGCGGAGTTCGATGGACATGGGTGCAGTCTATGCATCGCCAGCCACAAATGGGGCCAGATCATTCGTACGTCATCCACGCATGGCGTGGATCTACCGTGTCGACCAAGGTCGACACCTACCAACAGCAGTCCATGCCGTTCCGACAGGCCACGGAGATCTGTCGAAGGCGGGGTGGGTCCGGTTGCGGGGGCGTGAGCGCCATGGATGGCGCGACCGAGCCTCCATGGACGGATTCACGGCGTCCCCCGCAACCGGATCCACCCCGCCATCTCACGGACAACCGGCTTTTGCTGTTGCTTCTGCTTCGGCAGGTGCAGGGCGTAGCCCTGCCGAACCCACTCACCGCTCCGAATGCCCGCTCTGGTCGTAATCGCGCGGGCTGAACAGCTCTGGCTGGATCAGCTCGATGAACGCCCGCGCCTGCGCCGACAACGCCTTGCCGCGTCGCACGATCACGCCATAGCTGCGCTCGGGGAACCAGCGCTTCATCGAGCGCGCTGCCAGCCGCTCGCGGTCGGCCTCGTTCAGGCACAACGCCGGCACGATGGAGATGCCCATGCCCATCGCCACGTACTGCTTGATCACTTCCCAGCCACCCACTTCCAGCGCCACGGTGTAGGCGATGCGGTGGCGCTGGAAGACCTGGTCGACCAGGCGGTAGGTGATCTGCCGCTTCGGTGGCAGCACCAGCGGATAGCGCGCGATGTCAGCCAGCTCCAGCTCCCCCCCGCTGGCCAGCGGATGATCGTGCGGGGCGATCAGCACCTGCTCGAAACGGTAGGCCGGGGCATAGCTGAGATCGGCCGGCACATCGGTCATCGAACCAATGGCCAGGTCGGCGGCGTCCTCGCGCAGCAGGTCGGTGCCGTCGGCGCTGATGGCGTTGTGCAGGGTCAGGCGCACGTCCGGGTGATGCAGGCGGAAGCGTTCGACGATCTTCGGCAGCAGGTACAGGATGGTGGAACTGTTGGCGGCGATGTTCAGCTCGCCCGCGTCCAGGCCGCGCACCTTGTCGCGGAAGCGTGCCTCCAGACCATCCAGGTTCTCCACCAGCGGCTGCGCCATCTCGTACAGCAGCTGGCCCTCGCGGCTGGGCACCAGGCGCCGCCCGCTGCGTTCGAACAGCGGCACGCCCAACTCCCGTTCCAGCGCCTGCAACTGCAGGCTGATGGCGGGCTGGCTGACGAACAGCGCCTCAGCAGCCCGTGAGACCGAGCCCAGACGCACCGTCTGGCAGAACGCGCGCAGCGGCTTCAGCCGGTCGGATTTGTAGGAAAAACGAGGACTTGGCGAGGAGCGCGTGGTCATGGCGTCATAAGTATTAGCACAATTTATGTAGAGCATTGCAAAAACTGTTTTGCCAAATACTCGGCCCCGGCGGCACCGTGGAGACGTTCCCCCACCGCTGGAGTCGCCCCATGTCCGCCGTCGCTTCCGCTGTTCCCACCCCTGCCAGCAAGGCCACCCCCGGGATCGCCCTGGCGACCCGCGTGGCCGGCCAGGACACCGTGCTGCCGGCGCCGCTGCTGGCCTTGCTGGTGTCGCTGCACCGCGCGGTGGAACCGGGCCGGCAGGCACGGCTGCAGGCCCGGCGCGAACGCCAGGCGTTCTTCGACCAGGGCGGCCTGCCGGATTTCCGCGAAGATACCGCCGCCATCCGCAGCGGCGACTGGACCGTCGCGCCGCTGCCGGCTGCGCTGCAGGACCGTCGCGTCGAGATCACCGGCCCGACCGACCCGAAGATGGTCATCAACGCGCTGAACTCCGGCGCAAAGGTGTTCATGGCCGACTTCGAGGATTCGACCTCGCCGACCTGGCGCAACCTGCTGGCCGGGCAGCAGTCGCTGGCGGCGGCGGTGCGCGGTGATCTGGAATTCACTGCGCCGGCTGCCAATGGCAAGCCGGGCAAGCACTACCGCCTGCGCCCCTACGACGAGCAGGCGGTGCTGATCGTGCGCCCGCGTGGCTGGCACCTGGACGAGAAGCATGTGGCCATCGATGGCCAGCCGCTGGCCGGCGGCCTGTTCGATGCGGCCGTGTTCGCCTTCCACAACGCGCGCACGCTGCAGGCCAAGGACCGTGGCCCGTACTTCTACCTGCCCAAGCTGCAGAGCATGGAAGAGGCCGCGCTGTGGGAGACCGCGCTGTCGCACATCGAAGGCATGCTCGGCCTGCCGCATGGCCAGATCAAGGTGACGGCGCTGATCGAAACGCTGCCGGCGGTGTTCGAGATGGACGAGATCCTGCACGCGCTGCGTGATCGCATCGTCGGCCTGAACTGCGGGCGTTGGGATTACATCTTCTCCTACCTGAAGACCTTCCGCCGCCACGCCGACCGCGTGCTGCCCGAGCGCGGCCAGGTGACCATGACCCAGCCGTTCCTGAAGGCCTATTCGGAGCTGCTGATCCAGACCTGTCACCGCCGTGGTGCGCATGCGATGGGCGGCATGGCCGCGCAGATCCCGATCAACAACGATGCGGCCGCCAACGAACAGGCGATGGCCCGCGTGCGCGCCGACAAGCTGCGCGAAGTCACCGCCGGCCATGACGGCACCTGGGTCGCGCACCCGGCGCTGATTCCGGTGGCGATGGCGATCTTCGACGAGCACATGCCTACCGCGAACCAGCACAACGTGCTGCGCCAGGACGTGCGCGTCGGCCGCGATGAGCTGATCGCACGACCGCCAGGCAGCATCACCCGCGCCGGTTTCGAGGGCAATGTGGAAGTCTGCGTGCGCTACCTGGCCGCCTGGCTGGACGGCAACGGCTGCGTGCCGATCCATCACCTGATGGAGGACGCGGCCACCGCCGAGATCAGCCGCAGCCAGCTCTGGCAGTGGCTGCACACGCCGGGCCAGCAGCTCGACGATGGCACTGCGATCGACCTGGCCCTGCTCGACGCCACGCTGGCGCAGCTGCCGGCGCGGCTGGGTGATACCGCCGCGTTGCCCGGTGGCGCCCGCATCGGCGAGGCCATCGCCCTGCTGGGCGAACTGAGCCGCAGCAACGAACTGACCGATTTCCTGACCCTGCCGGCCTACGCGCGCATCGACTGACTGCCGCCCGCGTCCACCGCCGTTTCCCTCCCCGCTGCACGCACGAACCGAACTGGAGAAAGACATGAGCAAGCTGCCCACTGCCGAACAGATCCAGCACGACTGGGATACCAACCCGCGCTGGGAAGGCATCCAGCGCAACTACAGCGCCGCCGATGTGGTACGCCTGCGCGGCACCGTTCACATCGAACACTCGCTGGCCCGGATGGGTGCAGAGAAGCTGTGGGCGTCGCTGCATGAGCGCGAGTTCGTCAACGCGCTGGGTGCGCTGACCGGCAACCAGGCCATGCAGCAGGTCAAGGCCGGGCTGAAGGCGATCTACCTGTCCGGCTGGCAGGTGGCGGCCGATGCCAACCTGGCCGGGCAGATGTACCCGGACCAGTCGCTGTACCCGGCCGATTCGGTGCCGGCGGTGGTCAAGCGCATCAACAACACGCTGCTGCGCGCCGATCAGCTGCATCACGCTGAAGGCAAGGATGACATCGACTTCCTGCAGCCGATCGTGGCCGATGCCGAAGCCGGTTTCGGCGGCGTGCTCAATGCGTTCGAACTGATGAAGGCGATGATCGAGGCCGGTGCCGCCGGCGTGCACTTTGAAGACCAGCTGGCCTCGGTGAAGAAGTGCGGCCACATGGGCGGCAAGGTGCTGGTGCCGACCCGTGAGGCGATCGAGAAGCTCAACGCCGCGCGCCTGGCTGCCGACGTGCTGGGCGTGCCGACCCTGCTGGTGGCGCGTACCGATGCCGAGGCGGCCGATCTGCTGACCAGCGACATCGACGGCAACGACAAGCCCTTCGCCACCGGCGAGCGCACCGTGGAAGGCTTCTACAAGACCCGCAATGGCCTGGACCAGGCGATCAGCCGTGGCCTGGCCTATGCGCCCTACGCCGACCTGGTGTGGTGCGAGACCGGCAAGCCGGACCTGGAATTCGCGCGCAAGTTCGCCGAGGCGATCCATGCGAAGTTCCCGGGCAAGCTGCTGGCCTACAACTGCTCGCCCAGCTTCAACTGGAAGAAGAACCTGGACGACGCCACCATCGCCAGGTTCCAGCGCGAGCTGGGCAGCTACGGTTACAAGTTCCAGTTCATCACCCTGGCCGGTTTCCACGCGCTGAACTACGGCATGTTCAACCTGGCCCACGGCTATGCGCGCCGCCAGATGAGCGCGTTCGTGGAACTGCAGGAAGCCGAGTTCGAAGCGGCCGAGCGTGGCTTCACCGCGGTCAAGCACCAGCGCGAAGTGGGCACCGGCTACTTCGATGCGGTCACCCAGGCGATCCAGCAGGGGCAGTCGTCGACCACCGCATTGACCGGTTCGACCGAAGAAGAGCAGTTCCACGGCGGGCGCAGCGAACGCGCCGCCTGAGCGGGTAATGCCGGCCAACGGCCGGCACTACCGGGTCTGATCAGGGTGGCCAGGGAAGGGCCAGACAACGCCGGCCGGTCGGGGGACCTGCCGGCGTTGTTGTATCCAGGCAACGGCGCGCGCGGCGCACCGCGTCAATCCGGCGCACCCGCGGGATCGCAACTTGGCCGAAACCCTGTGAAATCCGCCATCGGCTTGATCCAGCAGGGGTTTTGCGCGGACAGGCGTGACCAGAACGGGCCACGCCGGATCTTCACATCACGAACGTGCGGCCAAAGGCTCAAAATGAGATAGGGCGCACACTTTAAAGCGGTGCTATGCTCCGCGGCTCACCAGGGGACGCTGGCGGCGGGTGCAGGGAATGACCGGCAGGGGTGCGGCCGAGAACAGTGATGTGACGACAGGTATCGCCCGCGTGGCGATGGCCGAGATCGTGCATGCGCTGCTGTCCGATGCCGAGGTTGCATTGTTCGCCAGATTCGCCCGCCCATGCAAGCTTCATGCCGGACAGTGGTTGTTCCAGCGTGGACACCGTGGCGAGCGCATGTATGTGATCCTCCAGGGCCAGATCGAACTGGACTTCGGCGAGGACCTGGTGATCAAGACGCTTGGCCAGCACGAGTTCTTCGGTGAGCTGGGCCTGCTGGTCGGCGATCACCTGCGCAGCGCCAGTGCGCGCGCGCTCGATGACTGCGAAGTGCTGGAGCTGGGCCCGCGCGATTTCCATCGGCTGGTCGAATCCGATCCCGGCCTGGTGGCCTACTTCCTGCGCCGCACGATCATGCGCGTTCTGACCAACGAACAGGCCCTGATCAGCCAGCTGCGGCGGCGCAACCACGACCTGGAAACCGCGCTGGACAACCTGTACATCACCACCCACCAGCTCACCCACACCCGCGAGCTGGTGCGCACTGATGAGCTGACCGGGCTGCACAACCGCCGCGGCCTGACCCTGTACCTGCAGGAGTGCCGCGCCCACGTCGATGGCCCGCCGCAGGCGCTGCTGCTGATCGACTGCGACCGCTTCAAGCAGATCAACGACCGCCACGGCCACCAGGCCGGCGACCGCGTGCTGCAGAGCATGGGCAACATCCTGCGTTCGATGGCCGGTGAGCAGGACCTGGCCTGCCGGCTCGGCGGCGATGAGTTCTGCCTGATCCTGCGCCGTGGCAACCACGAGATCGTGCAGCACGCCGCCGAGTTCATTCTCAGCGCGGTGCACGGCCTGCTCGAACGCAGCCATGGCACGCCCCACGTGAGCCTGGTCAGCATCGGTGCCAGCCTGCTGGTGGCCGAGGCGGATTGGAGCGAGTGGTACGCCAGCGCCGACCGCGCGCTGTACCAGGCCAAGCGCGATGGCGGCAATTGCCTGCGCTGGGGCGATGGCCCCGACAACGGATCATGAGCGGCAGAGGTGGCAATGGACGGCATCCAGGATTCCCTTCCGGTGCAGAGCCCGCAGGTGCGGACCCTGTTGTTCACCGACCTGTGCGACTCGCTGCAGCTGGTCGAGCGCATCGGCGACATCAGCGCCGCTGAGCTGTTCCAGCAGCACGACCGGCTGGTGCTTGGCCTGCAGCAGCGCTGGAACGGCCAGCTGATCGATCGCTCCGACGGCCTGTTCATGCTGTTCGAGCGCACCATCGATGGGGTCGGCTTCGCGCTGTCCTACCAGAGCGCGGTGGATGCGCTGGGCCGCGAACGCGGCATCGTGCTGCGCGCGCGCGCCGGGCTGCACGTGGGCGATGTGCTGCTGTGGAACAACAGTGCCGAGGCCATGGCCCACGGCGCCAAGCCGGTGGAAGTGGAGGGTCTGGCCAAGCCGATGGCCGCGCGGCTGATGCAGCTGGCGTGGCCGGGGCAGGTCCTGCTGTCGGCCAGCGCGGAAAAGATGGCGCGCCGGGCCAGCGGCGAACTGCCGTGGGCGGCCGATGAGCTGCGCTGGAAGGACCATGGCTGCTGGCGGTTCAAGGGTATCAGCGAGCGCCAGGAAGTCTTCGAGATCGGCCTGCGGGGCAGTGCGCCGCTGCGCAGACCGCGTTCGGGCGAAAAGGCCTGGCGTGATCTG
The DNA here is from genome assembly GCF_059515225.1 of Stenotrophomonas sp. CS3K5. Classification (NCBI taxonomy): domain Bacteria; kingdom Pseudomonadati; phylum Pseudomonadota; class Gammaproteobacteria; order Lysobacterales; family Lysobacteraceae; genus Stenotrophomonas; species Stenotrophomonas sp. CS3K5. Next base: position 123,898 of record NZ_JCAKRX010000007.1, on the reverse strand, counting down.
CCGCTGTGGCGGCGCCCGGCCGCCCTGGTGACCGAGGCTGCGCTGGCGTTGGCGCTGGGCGTGCTGCTGTGGACGCTGCTGCGGCCGGCACCGGCCATCGCCTTTGCCGAGCGTGACTGGGTGATCGTCTCGGCCGTGCACAACGCCACCGCGTACCCGCAGCTGGACAGCAGCCTGGAGCAGGCGCTGTACATCAGCCTGGGGCAGTCTCGGTTCGTCAACATCCTCAGCGAACTGAAGGTGCGCGACACCCTGCAGCTGATGCAGCGGCCGCCGCAGGCACGTCTGGACCGCAGCCTGGCCATCGAAGTGGCGCTGCGCGATGGCGTGCGTGCGGTGCTGGTGCCCAGCGTGCTGGAGCTCAACGGCAAGGTGCGGGTCAGTGTCGAAGTGGTCGATCCGCGCAGCGGGCAGACCGTCTACACCCGCTTTGCCGACGGTCGCGGGCTGGATTCGATCCTGGCCTCCACCGACCACGTGGTCGCGGCGCTGCGCACGGACCTGGGCGAGGCCCTGCGCGATGTCGGCCGCGACCAGCGGCCGCTGCCGACCGTGGCCACCGCCAACCTCGATGCGCTGCATGCCTATGCCAAGGGCGTGGACGCCACGGCGGCAGCGCGCTATGACGACGCGCTGATGTTCTTCGAACAGGCCACCCGGCTCGACCCCGGGTTCGCCTTTGCCTATGTCGGGCAGATGAACATCCAGCACGCCAAGGGCAACCTGGAGCAGGCCGCCGCGCTGTACCAGAAAGCGGTCAGCCAGCGTGCGCACCTGACCGCGCGTGACCAGCTCTACCTGGACGCGTGGGCCGCCGATTTCCAGGGAGCTCCGCCGGCACGCATCGCCGACCGCTGGCGGATGCTGACCGAGCTGTACCCGGATGATCCGGCCGGTTGGATGAACTACGCCAAGATCCTCTACACCCAGGGTGACTACGACGGCGCCCTGGCCGCGGCGCAGCCGTTGCTGGCCCGGCAGCATTCGCGCCGTGCACTGGTGCTGGTGTTCGTGGCGCGGGTGCAGCTGGCGCGTGGCGAGATGGCCGCCGCCGAAGCCGCCCTGCGTGGCGCACGTCTGCATCCGGGTTGGAACGGGGATGCGATGGAACCGCTGCTGCTGGCCCTGTCGGGTGATTTCGATGCGGCCAATGCCGGCTTTGCGGCAATGCGGTCCTCCGGGCTGGGAGCGCGCATGCTGCGTGCGGCGGTGCTGGGCATGCAGGATCACCGCAGCGAAGCGGCCAATGACATGCAGCAGGCGGCCGCGCAGTGCACGACCGGCTCCGGCCTGTGCGACATCCTGGCGCTGCAGGCGCTGGCCTGGCGTGGCCAGCAGCCGGTGCCCGCCGCGTCGCAGGCCTACCAGCAGGTGCTCGACCGGACATTGCAGGCGGTTGATCGTTCGCAGCCGGCGCCGGCACGACGCAACGCATTCATCGCGCTTGCCGCGGCCTACCACGCCGTGCGCGCCGGTCAGGGCGCGGTGGTGGCGCAGCGACGGGAGGCGTTGCAGGCGCTGCCCGAACGCGATGCAGACCCGCGCCTGCGCGAGCTGTGGAACCTGTTGCAGGCGCGCATCGCGCTCGACCAGGGCCGGCTGGCGCAGGCCCAGTCGCTGCTGGCCCAGCAACCTGCTGCGAGCCTGTTCCAGTGGCGGGTGCTGCAGATGGACCTGGCCACGGCCAGCGGCGACCACGCCGCCGCCCTGCGCCACGCACAGTGGCTGCAACGCCACGTAGGCCTGGCATTTGCCGAGGATGTTGGCGACTACGCGCTGCTTCCACTGAACGCGATGGACGTGCAGCGGTTGACGGCGATCCGGCCCGCCCCGCTGGCGGGCAAGGGCGCGTCAGCCGCGCCCTGAGGCCGGTTTACTGATCCAGGCCCGGCAGGCCATCTTCGAACAGGAACGGCACGGTGAACGCGGCGCGCACGTCCAGCAGCTGGTGCATGCGTGCAGCGGCCTTGGCGAACTCCGCCTTGCCGCCCAACGAGGCCAGCGGTGTATGGCAGGCGCGCACGGTTTCCTCATCGGCGCCGAGTGCGAGCAGCGCCTGGCCCGGATCCCTGGCAAATTCGGCACGGAAGGCATCATCGCTGGACAGCCGGTCCAGCAGCTGCCGGACAACGTCGGCGGAGAGGGGCGAAGCAGACATGGGATACGACCGCAAGGTTGGGAAAATGGAAATATCGGCGGCAACGCCGCGAAGTTGATGGGCGTGCGCGCGTGCCACGCTATGATCGGCGCCCTGCACAACCGTGGGATGCCATCGCGATGAGATTCCGTCGTTGCCGGACGCTGTTCGTCGAGCCGGTGGAACGCCCCGCCTTCAACCTGGATGCGCTGCTGGCCGGTGGTACGGGCGTGCAGCTGCAACCGGTGCTGCAGGTACACGCCGCGCATCTGCCGACCGTGCAGGTGATCGATGCGGCCAGTTGTGCCTGGTTGCTGGCCTGCAGTGCCGAACGCTGGCAGTCGTTGCCGCAGGCGCCGGAGGCACGCAGCCGCGTGCTGGCGCTGCTGCAGCAGGGGCTGCTGGTCAGCGATGACCCGGCCCACGCCGAGGTGTTCGCGGCCGAGCAGCAGCTGCGCGACAGCCACTGGTGGCCGCTGTCGGCGCTGCATTACCAGCAGTCGTGCTGGGATGGCGTGGACAGCGTGCAGGACATGGAGCAGCACCAGCTGGTGACAGCCCGCGATCTGGTGCGCAGCTTCGGCAACCCGCCGCCGGAAGCGCCGCCGCGGTTGCCCGACGCGGTGCCGCTGCCGCATTGTCAGGATGACCCGCTGCAGCCGCTGTTGCAGGCACGGGCCACCTGCCGCAACTTCGATCGTGCCCGCGCGTTGCCGCTGCCGTTGCTGGCGCGGGTGCTGCAACAGGTGCTGATGGCCCAGGCACAGGTGGAAACCGATCCGGGGGTGCGCTTCCTGAAGAAGAACGTGCCCTCGGCCGGCAGCCTGCATCCGCTGGAAGCCTATCTGCTGGTGCGCAACGTGGAGGGGCTGGCGCCGGGCCTGTACCACTACCACGCGCTGGCGCATGAGCTGGGGCGGCTGCCCGGCCCGGTGGACGATCCGGCAGCATTGGGCCTGCGGCTGCTGGCCGGCCAGCACTGGTTCGCCGATGCGCCGGTGCTGCTGGTGCTGGTGTGCCGGTTCGAACGCAACTACTGGAAGTACCGCAACCACGCCAAGGCCTATCGCGCGGTCACGCTCGATGCCGGGCATGTCTCGCAGGCGCTGTATGCGGCCGCGACCGCACAGGGTCTGGGCGCCTTCGTCACCGCCGCCATCAACGAAGCCGAGGCCGGGCGCGCGTTCGGGCTGCGGCCGATGGCCGAAGGCGCACTGGCCATCTGCGGGCTGGGCTGGCGCAAGGCCGAAAAGACCACTGCGGAACTGGATCCGGGTGGCCACGTGTGGCCGCTGCCGGGCTGACGGTCAGCGGCCTGCGCTGTCGCCGGGCCACAGGGCCCGGCCACGCCACCCTCAGGCGGCCTCGAAGTCCACCAGCACCGCACCATCACCGACCTGGTCGCCGGCCTTGGCGCGGTAGCCCTTCACCGTGCCGTCGGCCGGTGCCTGCAGGGTGTGCTCCATCTTCATCGCCTCCAGCACCACCAGCGGCGTACCGCGCTTGACCTCGGTGCCGGCCGCGACCAGCGTGGCCACGATCCTGCCGGGCATCGGTGCCAGCAGGCTGCCAGCGTCGGCCACGGCATGGTCCGATTCACCCACCGGATCGTGCAGGGTGAAACGATGCTGGCCATCGGCACCGAACAGGTACAGCTGGTCACCGTCGCGCAGCAGCTGCAGTGTCCAGCGGCGCCCGCCCAGCTGCACGGTCAGTGCGTGCGCGTCGGCCGTGCCGATGGCCAGTACCGGCGCGGCGTCATCGCACTGCACGCGCCAGCCGTCAGCCTGCGCCCACACCTTCAGGCTGTGCCGGCGCTCGCCCTGCTGCACTGGCAGCACGCGTGGCGCACGGGCACCCAGGCGCCAGCCGTCCTGTGCCTGCCACGGCGAATGCGGATCGCGTGCGTCGGTGCTGGCGACCGCGGTGCTGGCCACCGCCGCCACCGCCGCCAGCAGCCAGAGTGCGTCGTCGCTGTCGCCCAGCACGCTCAGCGCCGCCTGCTCGCGTTCGATCAGCGCGGTATCCAGCTTGGCGTGGGTGAACGAATCGGTGTTCACCAGCCGGCGCAGGAAGCCGGCATTGGTGGTCACGCCCACCACCTGGCAGTCGGCCAGGGCCTGGCTCATGCGGCGCAGCGCGGCATCGCGGTCCACGTCCCAGACGATCAGCTTGGCGATCATCGGATCGTAGTACGGGGTGATGCTGTCGCCTTCCTCCACGCCGGTATCCACGCGCACGTTGGCCGACGGCGTCGGCAGGCGCAGACGGCGCAGGGTGCCGGTGGAGGGCAGGAAGCCGCGGTCGGCATCTTCGGCGTACAGACGCGCCTCGATTGCATGACCGTGAATCGCCAACTGTTCCTGGCGCAGCGGCAGCGGCTGTCCGGCGGCCACGCGCAGCTGCCATTCCACCAGGTCGGTACCGGTGATGTACTCGGTCACCGGGTGCTCGACCTGCAGCCGGGTGTTCATTTCCATGAAGTAGAAATCGCCCTCCGGGCCGGCGATGAACTCCACCGTGCCCGCACCCTCATAGCCCACCGCGCGCGCGGCATCGACGGCGGCCTTGCCCATCGCCGCACGACGCTCGGCGCTCATGCCCGGTGCGGGGGCCTCTTCCAGCACCTTCTGGTGGCGGCGCTGCACCGAGCAGTCGCGCTCGAACAGGTACACCGCATCACCGTGGGAATCGCCGAACACCTGGATCTCGATGTGGCGCGGGCGCTCGACGTACTTCTCCACCAGTACGTGATCGTTGCCGAACGCCGAGGCCGCCTCGCGCTGGCAGCTGGCCAGTGCATCGACGAAGTCCTCGCTGCGCTCGACCTTGCGCATGCCCTTGCCACCGCCACCGGCGCTGGCCTTGATCAGCACCGGGTAGCCGATGGCATCGGCCTGTGCACGCAGGAAGTCCGGCGCCTGCTGGTCGCCGTGGTAGCCCGGGGTCAGTGGTACGCCAGCCTGGGCCATCAGTGCCTTGGCGGCGCTCTTGTCGCCCATCGCGCGGATGGCGCTGGCCGGCGGGCCGATGAAGGTGATGCCGGCGACGGCACAGGCATCGGCGAAGTCCGCGTTTTCGGACAGGAAACCGTAGCCGGGGTGAATGGCCTGTGCGCCGGTCGCGCGTGCGGCGTCGAGCAGGGCATCGCCGCGCAGGTAGCTCTCGCGTGCGGCGGCCGGGCCGATGTGGATGGCTTCGTCGGCCAGCCGCACGTGGCGCGCGTTGCGGTCGGCATCGGAATACACCGCCACGGTGGCGATGCCGAGGCGACGGCAGGTGGCGATCACGCGGCAGGCGATTTCGCCGCGGTTGGCGATCAGGATCTTGGTGAACATGGCAACGGGCTTCATGGGAGCGTGCTCGGTCATGGCATGGGTTACATGCGGAACACGCCGAAGCGCGTCTGCTGCGGGGCGGCGTTGAGGCTGGCCGACAGCGCCAGCGCCAGCACCCGGCGGGTGTCGGCCGGATCGATCACGCCGTCGTCCCACAGGCGGGCACTGGCGTAGTAGGGATGGCCCTGGTGTTCGAACTGCTCGCGGATCGGCGCCTTGAACGCATCTTCCTCCACGGCCGGCCATTGCCCACCCTTGGCTTCGATGCCATCGCGCTTGACCGTGGCCAGCACGCTGGCCGCCTGTTCGCCACCCATCACGCCGATGCGCGCGTTGGGCCACATCCACAGGAAGTTCGGCGAATAGGCGCGGCCGCACATGCCGTAGTTGCCGGCACCGAACGAGCCGCCGATCACTACGGTGAACTTGGGCACCTTGGCGCAGGCCACCGCCATCACCAGCTTGGCCCCGTCCTTGGCGATGCCGCCCTGTTCGTACTTGCGGCCGACCATGAAGCCGGTGATGTTCTGCAGGAACACCAGCGGGATATTGCGCTGGGTGCACAGTTCGATGAAGTGCGCGCCCTTCAGCGCCGACTCGGAAAACAGGATGCCGTTGTTGGCGATGATGCCGATCGGGTAACCGTTCAGATGCGCGAAGCCGGTGACCAGCGTTGCGCCGTAGCGCGGCTTGAACTCATCAAAACGCGAGCCATCGACCAGCCGCGCGATCACTTCGCGCACGTCGTAGGGCTTGCGCGTGTCGGCGGGGATCACGCCATACAGTTCATGCGCCGGCAGCAGCGGCTCTTCGGGCGCCTGCACCGCCATCGCCGGTTCCGGCTTGCGCCAGTTCAACTGCGCGATGATCGCGCGCACCCGGGCCAGCGCCTGCAGGTCGTTGTCGGCCATGTGGTCGGCCACGCCGGAAATGCGCGTGTGCACATCGGCGCCGCCCAGTTCCTCGGCCGTCACCACTTCACCGGTGGCCGCCTTCACCAGCGGCGGGCCGCCGAGGAAGATCGTGCCCTGTTCGCGCACGATCACCGTTTCATCGCTCATCGCGGGCACGTAGGCACCACCGGCGGTGCAGCTGCCCATCACGCAGGCGATCTGCGGAATGCCCTGCGCCGACAGGTTGGCCTGGTTGTAGAAGATGCGGCCGAAATGGTCGCGGTCGGGGAAGACCTCGTCCTGCAGCGGCAGGAAGGCGCCACCGGAGTCGACCAGGTAGATGCACGGCAGGTGGTTCTGCTCGGCGATCTCCTGCGCGCGCAGGTGCTTCTTCACCGTCATCGGGTAATAGGTGCCGCCCTTGACCGTGGCGTCGTTGGCCACGATCACGCACTCCACGCCGCTCACCCGGCCGATGCCGGCCACCACGCCCGCCGCAGGCACGGCATCGTCGTACATGCCATGGGCGGCCAGCGGCGCGATTTCCAGGAAGGCGCTGCCCGGGTCGAGCAAGGCGTCGATGCGGTCACGCACCAACAGCTTGCCGCGTGCGGTGTGCTTGGCGCGCGCCGCCTCGCTGCCGCCCAGGGCGGTGCGGGCCAGGGTGGCGTGCAGGTCGTCGACCACCGCCTGCATCGCTGCGCGGTTGCCTTCAAACGAATCGCTGCCCGGTTGCAGCTGGCTGTTCAGTACGGTCATCGCGGTGGCCTTACAGGGTGCGCTGGAACAGTTCGCGGCCGATCAGCATGCGGCGGATCTCCGAGGTGCCGGCGCCGATTTCATACAGCTTGGCGTCGCGCCACAAGCGGCCGGTCGGGTACTCGTTGATGTAGCCGTTGCCACCGAGGATCTGGATCGCTTGGCCGGTCAGCCAGGTCGCCTTCTCGGCGGCGTACAGGATCGCACCGGCCGCATCCTGGCGGGTGGTACGGCCCTGGTCGCAGGCGCGCGCCACGGCATAGACATAGGCGCGGCAGGCGCCCAGGCCCACGTACATGTCGGCTATCTTGGCCTGGATCAGCTGGAAGCTGCCGATCGGTTCGCCGAACTGGTGGCGCTCGTGCACATAGGGCATCACCACGTCCATTGCCGCGGCCATCAGGCCCAGCGGGCCACCGGACAGCACCACGCGCTCGTAGTCCAGGCCGGACATCAGCACGCGCACGCCGCCGCCCACCGCACCGAGCACGTTCTCTTCGGGAATCTCGCAGTCCTGGAACACCAGTTCACAGGTGGGCGAGGAGCGCATGCCCAGCTTGTCCAGCTTCTGTGCGGTGGAAAAACCCTTCATGCCCTTCTCGACCAGGAAGGCGGTGATGCCCTTGGCGCCGGCCTCCATGTCGGTCTTGGCGTAGACCACCAGCACATCGGCGTCCGGGCCGTTGGTGATCCACATCTTGTTGCCGTTGAGCACGTAGCGGTCGCCGCGCTTGTCCGCGCGCAGCTTCATCGACACCACGTCCGAACCGGCGCCCGGTTCGCTCATCGCCAGCGCACCCACCTTGGCGCCGCTGCACAGGTCCGGGAGGAAGCGCTGCTTCTGTTCCTCGCTGCCGTTCTTGCGCAGCTGGTTCACGCACAGGTTGGAGTGCGCACCGTAGGACAGGGCGATGCCGCCGGAGGCGCGCGAGATCTCTTCCATCGCCACCACGTGGGCCAGGTAACCCATGCCGGTGCCGCCGTATGCTTCTTCCACGGTCAGGCCGAGCAGGCCCTGTTCGCCCAGCTTCGGCCACAGTGCCAGCGGGAACTGGTTGGTCGCATCGGCCTCGGCGGCGAGCGGGGCGATCTCGGCGGCGGCAAAATGGGCCACGCTCTGGCGCAGCAGGTCGATGTCTTCGCCAAGATCGAAGTTCAGGGATGGCACGTGCATTGTGGTGGCTCCACGGCGGGATGGCGGGAAATGGACGCACCCGGCGGGGGAGTGGATGGCGGTGTACAGGACCGCCACCCACACGGGCGATGGCCCCAGCGTAGCGGGGTTCGGGTAAGAAGTGAATACGAATTCAAAAATTGAAACTAGAATCAGAACATGGCCTACAAACGCTCTGCATTGATGGAAGAACGCCTGGCGGGCGCCCGTGAACGGATCCTGCTGGCGACCCGCGCGCTGGTCGCCACCGGCGGCTGGCGCAACGCCCCGGTGACCGCCGTGGCGACCCAGGCGGGGGTATCCACCGGGCTGATCTACCGCCATTTCCCGTCCAAGGCCGAGCTGTTCGTGGAAGTGCTCAACGCCGCGGTGGCCCATGAGGTGGCGATCATGGAGCGCATCGCGCAGGGACCGGAGGCCGCCAGCGAGCGGTTGCGGCTGGCGATCACTGCCTTCGTCCGTCGCGCCCTGGCCGGGCCGGGGCTGGCGCATGCCTTCATCGTCGAACCGGTCGACCCGGATGTGGAAGCCGAGCGCATGCGCGGCCGGCGCGCGTTCGGCGATGTGTTCCTGCGGCTGGTGGAAGAAGGCGTGGCGGCCGGTGAGCTGCCGGCGCAGGACGCACATGTGGCCGCCGCCTGCCTGGTCGGTGCATTCACCGAAGCGATGGTCGGCCCGACCGCGCCCAGCCGCGAAGCGCATCGCGACGAGGACGCACTGGTGGACGCGATCTGCAGCTTCTGCCTGCGCGCGATCGGCGCCCCCGCAAGCCGGTAGAGCCGGCCGCTGGCCGGCTGCTGTTGCCGGGGTCAGATCCCATTTGCATGGCAAAAGCGATCTGACCCCGGCCCCCGCATGTTGCGTCGCACCAGCAGTGACGCCTGTTGTCGCACGCGGAGCGCGTTCTATACTCGGCCCATCACGCAGTCGCTCAGCCGTGGTCCAACGACTATCAGCCAGGGGTAACGAAGAGTGCGGAATTACGATCTGGAGTTCCTGAAACGCTTCTCCATGGTGATCGCGCTGTTGATGGCCATCACCCTCGGCCTGATCCTCCTTGCCGCCTACATCCACACCCGGATTCCGCCCGAGGTGTCGCCCACGGCAGCCAAGCGCACCGAACAGCGCATCTCGCCCACCGGCGCGGTCTATGCCGGCAGTACCGGCGCCGCTGCGCAGGCCGCGGCCAAGGCCGCCGCACTGGCCAAGGCCGCCTCGCAGGTGGCCTACGGCGGCACCAAGGACGGCAAGGTGATCTTCGACAACCTGTGCACGGCCTGCCACACCACCGGTGTCGGCCAGGCCCCGACGCTGGATCACGCGCACTGGGACAAGCGCCTGGCACAGGGCAAGGACACCCTCTACAAGCACGCCATCGAGGGCTACACCGGCCCCGACGGCGGCATCATGCCGCCCAAGGGCGGCAACCCGGCACTGACCGAGGAGCAGATCCACGCCACCGTGGACTGGATGCTGGGCAACCTGAAGTAGACGGTAGTGCCGGCCGCTGGCCGGCAACCACGCATCGTAGGAAGATCATGAGGTTGCCGGCCAGCGGCCGGCACTACCCCGGTTTTGCCCACCACGGCCAAAACCCCGCTGCGCAAGCGGGGTTTCGCATTTCGGGGTTAGTCTGTGCCCCCTCTTCCCTGGAATCGCCCGTCGATGCGCCGCCGCTCCCTTGCCCTTGCCCTGTCCCTGCTGTTGCCGGCCAGCGCCTTCGCCCAGGCCCAGCCGCAGGCCGCACCGGCCCCGGTAACGCCGGCCGCGCGCGGCAGCGCCACCGTGATGCTGACCGCCGCGCCCTCGGACTGGCGCGCGCTGGATGGCCAGCGCGTGCGCATCGCCGCGCCGCTGACCCTGGCCGGTACCGACGGCCTGGAACGCTTCGGCGAGCTGACGGTGGCCTTCGACGGCCGCCTCTGGCAGCCGACCGAAGTGGCCGCGCCGGGCACCGCGGGCAGTGAGCAGGTGATGGCCGACAACCAGCGCCGCCGCCTGCTGCTGGACGACGGCAGCGATGCCCGCGACCCCGGCAGCGTGGCTTATCTGCCGGGCAATCCGGTGCTGCGCACCGGCATGCAGCTGCGCAACGTGGAAGGCACCGTGCGCGTGGACGCACAGGGCCGTGCCCGCCTGCAGGTGGACGGCGCGTTGCAGCTGCCGGAACTGCAGCGCCCGCCGGTGCCGAAGGTGCCGGGCAGCCTGCAGATCGCCGCGTTCAACCTGGAGAACTTCTTCAATGGTGATGGCCAGGGCGGTGGCTTCCCGACCCTGCGTGGCGCGCGCACGCTGGACGAGCACAAGGCGCAGGTGGCCAAGCTGGTGGCCACCATCAGCGCCCTGGATACCGACATCGCCGCGCTGATGGAACTGGAAAACGACGGCTACGGTCCGCATTCGGCCATCGCCGAACTTCTGGCCGCGCTCAATGCACTGCCGCGCACCGACCCGAACGACGAATGGGTGGCGGTGGATTCGGGCGAAGGCCCGGGCACCAATCCGATCCGGGTCGGCATCATCTACAAGCGTGGGTCGTTCAAGCCGCTGGGCAAGCCGCTGACCCGGACCGACGGCCCGTTTGCCGAACACAGCCGCGCGCCGCTGGCGCAGGCCTTCCAGGGCAAGGGCGCGCCGTTCATGGTGGTGGCCAACCACTTCAAGTCGAAGGGCTGCCGCGATGCCAGCGGTGCCGATGCCGACCAGAACGATGGCCAGGGCTGCTGGAACGCCACCCGTGTGGAATCGGCGCGCCAGCTCAACCAGTGGGTGAATGGCGAAGCCGCGCGCCTGAAGGTGAAGGACATCGTGCTGCTGGGCGACTTCAATGCCTACGCGATGGAAGATCCCATCCGCACCCTGCATGACCTGGGCTGGCAGGACGCGTTCAAGGTGGCCAAGGTCGAGCACCCCTACAGCTACGTCTACAACGGCTACAGCGGCCGTCTTGACCACGCGCTGCTGAGCCCGGGCATGGCCAAGCGCCTGCGCGGTGCCGCCGAATGGCACAGCAATGCCGACGAGCAGGACGCCAGCGGCTACCAGGGCCGCAACGTGCAGGGCCCGTGGCGCAGCTCCGACCACGACCCGCTGCTGCTGGGCTTCGACAACTAAGGTTCGCCGGGGAGCTGCTCTGGTAGGGACCTTGATCGGCACGCATGCTGCCGTTGCTTTTGATCTACCAGTCCGCCTTCAAGCGAGCCGAGCATCGCAGGTGAATCAGGGGAGAAGAGGCGCCGATGTCTGAGCGCAGCGAGTTCGGCGCCGCCCCCTGGTTCACCGAGAAGCGCAGGGTACCGGTGCACAGCACCGGCTGGCGATTGGCGGAGCGTTTCTTTGGTTACTTTCTTGATGGCGCACATCCATGTGCGCCACCCTACGGGCCGGCTACGCCGTTCCACGCTGCTCCTGCAACGTGGTGCGCGCAAAGAAAGTGACACCTCTCCGGAGTTGCGGAAACGATTTGCCGGGGATGGCCCGGCACCACCGATACCTCACCCCCAGGCGATCAACCCGATCGCCAGCACCGCCAGCGCCAGGCCGGCGCGGTTCCACCTCGTGGTGGCCTCGCCGAAGGCGAATACACCCACCAGCGCACCCAGCACCACCACGCCGATGTTCATGCCGGCAAACACGGTGGCCGGGCTGTCCGGCATCGCCTGGTGCGCGTGCACATAGAAAAGAATGTTGCCGCCATTGAGCAGGCCCAGCAGTGCACCCGCGCCGAGGTTGCGCCAGGCCAGCCGGCTGCGGCCACTGAAATGCCGCCACAGCTGCAGCGCCAGCATCAGCACGAAGGCCACGCTGAAGCTGGCCAGCACCGCCGCCATCGATGGCGTACCGGACAGCGCCACCTGCTTCAACAGCACGTCGACCACGGCAAACCCGCCCCATACGCCCAGCAGCCAGCCCCAGCCGCCGGGCGAGGGCGCCAGTGCCGGGCCGCGCGGGCGCAGGCTGATCGCCACCATGGCGACCAGGCCCAGCGCCAGGCCGGCCAGCTTCCACGGCGTAGCGGTCTGGCCGAAGAACAGGAATGCCGCGGCCAGCGACAGCAGCAGCGACAGCCGCTGCGCCACATCACTGCGGACGATGCCGGCCACCGCCACCGCGCGGCCCAGCACCAGGAAGATCGACGGCAGCACCACCGCCAGCGCCAGCAGCGACAGCCACGGCGCATGCGGCGCGCGCAGCGCGTCCAACGGTGGTTGCAGCACCACGGCCGTGAGCGTTGCCGCCACCAGGTAGTTCCAGGTGACCATCTGCGCGACATCCAGCTGGCGGCGTCCGGCCACCTTCAACAACACCGAAACCAGCACACTGCAGATCACAGCCAGGGACAGGTAGAGCATGAGGCGGGCACAGGGCAGGGGCGGGGGACGGTATCATGGTGCCATGCACAAGCCCTTGTTCCCCGTCGCCCCCGGCGAAACCGCCTGCCTCGAACTGGACGGCCCGGCCGGTCCGCTGGAAGTGGTCGTCGACCTGCCCAAGGCCGATGTGCCGGCGCAGCCGATCGTGGCCGTCATCTGCCATCCGCTGTCCACCGAAGGCGGCACCCTGCACAACAAGGTGGTCACCATGACCGCCACTACCCTGCGCGAGCTGGGCATCGCCACGGTGCGCTTCAACTTCCGCAGCGTGGGCGCCTCGGCCGGTGAGTTCGACCACGGCGCAGGCGAGCAGGACGACCTGAAGGCCGTCGTCGCCTGGGTGCGCAGCCAGCGTCCGGACGATCGCCTGTGGCTGGCCGGCTTCAGCTTCGGGTCGTTCGTTTCGCTGAAGGCGGCAGGTGAACTGCAGCCGGAGGCGCTGATCTCGATCGCACCGCCGGCTGGCCGCTGGGATTTCGACGGCGTGCAACCGCCGGCACGCTGGCTGGTGATCCAGGGCGAGCAGGACGAGATCGTCGACCCGCAGGCGGTCTACCAGTGGCTGGACACCCTGGGCGCACCGCACGAACTGGTGCGCATGCCCGACACCAGCCACTTCTTCCACCGCAAGCTGATCGACCTGCGCGGCGCGCTCACCCACGGCGTCAAGCACTGGCTGGGCGCGGCAGCATGAGTGCAGCCGAGCTGACGCCTTCGCAGCGCTATGCCGAAGGAGTCGCCCGTGGCGACTGGCAGGACGACCCGGCCCAGCATGCGGCGCTGGCCGAGCTGGACCGCATCCATCGGGGCCTGGTCGACAGCGCCGAGGACGGCTGGCTGGACCGCCTGTCCTCGTTCTGGAAGAAGCCCGAGCCGGTCAAGGGCCTGTACTTCTGGGGCGGTGTCGGCCGCGGCAAGACCTTCCTGGTCGACCTGTTCTACGACGGCCTGCCGATCAAGCAGAAGTACCGCACGCATTTCCATCGCTTCATGCGCAGCGTCCACGAGCGCCTGCGCGAGCACCAGGGCCAGAGCGACCCGCTGGCGAAGATCGCCCAGGAATGGCGCAGCAACCTGCGCGTGCTGGTGCTGGACGAGTTCTTCGTCACCGACATCGGCGACGCGATGCTGCTGGCACGGCTGCTGGAGCGCCTGTTTGCCGAAGGCGTGACCCTGGTCACCACCTCCAACACAGCGGTGGAGAACCTGTACCTCAACGGCCTGCAGCGCGAGAGCTTCCTGCCGGCCATCGGCCTGCTGCAGCGCTTCTGCGTGGAGCTGTACGCCGAAGGCACCGAGGACTACCGCATGCGCGCGCTGACCCGCTCGCCGGTGTACCGCGCGCCGCTGGCCGCCGACAGCGATGCCTGGCTGGCCACGCGCTGGACCGAACTCAGTGGCGGCCAGCCGGCCAAGCCCGGCAACATCGAAATCGAGGGCCGCAAGATTCCGGTGCGCGGCCGGGGCAAGAGCATTGCCTGGTTCGATTTCGCCGCCCTGTGCGAGGGCCCGCGCGGGCCCTCGGACTACATCGAGATCGCGCACGAGTTCAACACGGTGCTGCTGGGCGGCATTCCTGCCTTCGACCGCCTGAACGAAGATGCCGCGCGCCGCTTCGTCAACCTGATCGACGAGCTGTACGATCGCCACGTCAATCTGGTCTGCACCGCCAGCACCTCGCCGATCGAGCTGTACACCGGCCAGCGCCTGCAGGGCGCGTTCGAGCGCACCGCCTCGCGCCTGATCGAGATGCAGAGCGCCGAGTATCTGGGAACCCCGCACCGGGCGTGAGGGGGAGTGCCGTTTGTAGAGCCGAGCCCACGCTCGGCTGCTTTTGCATGATGTGCCGAAAAGCAGCCGAGCGTGGGCTCGGCTCTACATCAGCGCCGCGTGGCTACCGCGTGGGCGCAACCGCGTTCCCCAGTGGCCGCTCATCCGGCCCGGCCGACACCTGAAGGCCGGTGTCGGCGGCGTGCTCGACCCGGATCCCCTCGCTGCGCTCCAGCAGCCGCAGCGGTTGGCCCTGGTAGCGCACCTCCAGCGCGTCGTGGGTGTCAGCCAGCGCCTGCACCAGCGGGCACAGCGCCTGCGCGCGGGCTTCGATACGCTCGGCGCGGCCTTCCAGCTGCTGCTCCATCTGCGCGTCCAGGCGGTCGGCGCGCGCCTCCATGGCGTCGCTGCGGCCGGTGAAGATCTGCCAGAGCATGCTGCGGGCGATGGACGCGGACAGCGACTCGGCCATGTCCTGCACCTTGGCCTCGAAGCCCGGCCCGAACACGGCTTGTTCCCAGTAGCCCTTGCCCAGCGTGCCGCCGATCCAGTCGTCGGCCTGCCGGCGCAGGCGCCGTACCTTGCGGCTGTTGGCGGTGCCGGTCAGGCTTTCATAGACTCCGTCGAGCACGTCGAAGCTCAGCCCGCTCACTTCCTGGGCCAGCGCCGTGGCCGCCGGCATCAACTGGCGGGCGCCGGCCTCGAGCTGGCGCAGGCGTGCGGCGTCGGCGGCGCTGACCGGCACGATCGTATCGTCCAGGCTCAGCACCCCATCGTGGAACACCACTTCGTGCGGCGCCTGCGGCCCGTGCCGCAGCCAGATGCCACCGCTGTCCACCAGCACGTCGTAATCGGTGCGGATGCCGCACTGGTCCGCGCGCAGCTTCGGCGCATCGGCGGCCTGCGCGGGGGCCAGCAGCAAGGCCGACAGCAGGGCGAGGGTGGGCAGGCGCAGGTCCATGGCGACAGTCCGTGTGACGAGCCTGCAGCATCTGCCCGCCAGGCCGCGCCGGCATCGGCCGGAAGTCACCCCGCCAGCGGCTGCCCACCGGATGCCCACCACCTATCCACAGGGTTGTCCCTGGCCAGCTTCATCACTGTCATGTGAAGCTGTCATTGTTCCGTTTCCTCGGTGCGTTGTACCACCGTAATGACGCCTTTCGGGCTTGACTGCGCAGCCCGTTCCGGCAGGTCTGAAGCGTCTGATCCGGGCGTCGATGGCACGATCCTTGCGGCGCAAGGGATTGCCGAATTTCACTACATTTGGCGTTGACGGACCCCATTACCCCCACTATCTTGTGGCCGTCGGTCGCAACAACCCCAGGTATGGGGGTCCGCCGCGGGGTCTCCCGGATACCCGCACGCAACCGTCAACGGCAGTGGCAGGCGCAGGGTCTCATCCCCTGCGACGCCGTCCTGCCATCCTGGGCTGTCATGTCCCGGGCCGCGTCACCCGATGCATCGAGCACCCCCAATCACGCCAAGAGGACACACGCCGTGAGCACCGAATCCAGCGCCACCATCGAGAAGGAAAGCGAGTTCCTGTTGACGTCGCCGCCGACGGCCAACGCGATGAGTGTGACCAAGCGCAACGGGACCACCGAACTGGTGGACCTGAACAAGATCGTGCGCGCGGTGCAGCGTTCCTCCGAAGGCCTGCACGCCGTCGATCCGATGCGCGTGGCCACCCGCACCATTTCCGGCCTGTACAACGGCGCCACCACCCGCGAGCTGGATGAACTGTCCATCCGTACCGCCGCGCTGCTGATCGGTGAAGAGCCCGAGTACGGCCGTCTGGCCGCGCGCCTGCTGGCCAACTACATCGCCAAGGAAGTGTCGGGCCAGGAAATCTACGCCTTCTCGCAGTCGGTCAGCCGTGGCCACGAAGTGGGCCTGATCAACGATCGCCTGCTGAACTTCGTGCAGACCAACGCACGCAAGCTCAACGATGCCATCGACATCTCGCTGGACCTGAACTTCGATTACTTCGGCCTGCGTACCCTGTACGACCGCTACCTGCTGCGCCACCCGCACACCCGCAAGGTGATCGAGACCCCGCAGCAGTTCTTCCTGCGCATCGCCAGCGCGCTGAGCGAGGACGTGTCCGAGACCCTGGCGCTGTACAAGCGCATGGGCAACCTGGACTACCTGCCGTCCAGCCCGACCCTGTTCAACTCCGGCACCACCCACGAGCAGCTGTCCTCGTGCTTCCTGCTGGACTCGCCGCAGGACTCGCTGGAATCGATCTACGCCAAGTACGGCGATATCGCCCAGCTGTCCAAGTTCTCCGGCGGCATCGGCGTCAGCTACACCCGCGTGCGTTCGCGTGGTTCGCTCATCAAGTCCACCAACGGCCATTCCAACGGCATCGTGCCGTGGCTGAAGACCATGGATTCGTCGGTGGCCGCGGTGAACCAGGGCGGCAAGCGCAAGGGCGCTGCCTGCGTGTACCTGGAAACCTGGCATGCCGACGTCGAGGATTTCCTCGAGCTGCGTGACAACACCGGTGACGAAGCCCGCCGTACCCACAACCTGAACCTGGCCAACTGGGTGCCGGACCTGTTCATGAAGCGCGTCGAGGCCGACCAGGAATGGTCGCTGTTCGATCCGCGCGTCGTGCCGGAGTTCACCGACCTGTTCGGCGAAGCCTTCGAGCAGGCCTACGTGCAGGCCGAAGCGCAGGGCAAGGCCAGCCGCACCATCTCGGCGCGCAAGCTGTATGCCCGCATGATGCGTACGCTGGCCGAGACCGGCAACGGCTGGATGACCTTCAAGGACAAGTGCAACCGCGCCAGCAACCAGACCCTGCGCGCCGGCAACGTGATCCACCTGTCCAACCTGTGCACGGAAATCCTGGAGGTCACCTCCAACGATGAAACCGCCGTGTGCAACCTGGGTTCGATCAACCTGGGCAACCACTTCGACGAGCACAACGACTTCGATTTCGAGAAGCTGGCCGAGACCGTGCGCCTGGCCGTGCGCCAGCTCGACCGCGTCATCGACCTGAACTTCTACCCGATCGAAACCGCCCGCCGCGCCAACCTGCGCTGGCGTCCGGTCGGCCTGGGCTGCATGGGGCTGCAGGACGTGTTCTTCCGCAAGCGCCTGCCGTTCGACAGCGCCGAAGCCCGCGCCCTGTCGAAGAAGATCGCCGAAACGATCTACTTCCACGCGCTGGAAACGTCCTGCGAGCTGGCCCAGGAACGCGGCAAGCACCCGTCGTTCAACGACACCCGTGCCGCCGGTGGCGAACTGCAGTTCGACGCCTGGAACGTGGTGCCCGAAGACACCGCACGTTGGGATGCCCTGCGCGCCCGCATCAAGGAACACGGCCTGCGCAACTCGCTGATGATCGCGATCGCCCCGACCGCGACCATCGCCTCGATCGCCGGCTGCTACGAGTGCGTCGAGCCGCAGGTGTCCAACCTGTTCAAGCGCGAGACCCTGTCCGGCGACTTCCTGCAGGTCAACCGTTACCTGGTCAACGAGCTGAAGAAGCTGGGCCTGTGGACCGCTGACATGCGCGACGCCATCAAGCTGGCCGAAGGTTCCATTGCCGGCGTGGCGCAGATTCCGGAAACCCTGCGCGAGGTCTACCGCACCGCCTGGGAACTGCCGATGCGTTCGCTGATCGACATGGCCGCCGAGCGTGGTGCCTTCATCGACCAGTCGGCCTCGCTCAACCTGTTCATGGAAAGCCCGAACATCGGTGCGATGTCGTCCATGTACATGTACGCCTGGAAGCAGGGCATCAAGACCACCTACTACCTGCGTTCGCGTCCGGCCACCAAGATCGCCAAGACCACGGTGAGCAGCGCGGCCCCGGCCAAGGTGTTCAGCCCGGACGAAGCGATTGCCTGCTCGCTGGAAAACCCGGAAGCCTGCGAGGCCTGCCAGTAACACACCGCGCGGTAGTGCCGGCCGCTGGCCGGCACTCGAACACCTCGCACCTGTAGAGCCGAGCCATGCTCGGCTGCGGAAAAACACCCACGGTAGCGCCGGGCCATGCCCGGCGGCTCACCCAGGAATTCAAGGAAACACCCATGGCCGACAAGCCCAAGCAGATGCTGCTCGATCCCGGTTTTGAACTGACCCTGCGCCCGATGCGCTACCCGCAGTTCTATGACATGTACCGGAATGCGATCAAGAACACCTGGACGGTGGAAGAGATCAACTTCCAGATCGACATCACCGACCTGCACAGCAAGATGTCGCCGGGTGAGCGCCACCTGATCCATCGCCTGGTTGCGTTCTTCGCCACCGGTGATTCGATCGTGTCCAACAACCTGGTGCTGAACCTGTACCAGCATCTGAACGCGCCGGAAGCGCGCATGTACCTGTCGCGCCAGCTGTACGAAGAAGCGCTGCACGTGCAGTTCTACCTGACCCTGCTCGACAACTACCTGCCGGACCCGGAGGAGCGCGTCAAAGCCTTCGCCGCGGTGGAGAACATCGACTCGATCAAGAAGAAAGCCGACTTCTGCTTCAAGTGGATCGACTCGATCCAGGATCTGAAGCGCATCGAGACCCGTGCCGAGCGCCGCCAGTTCCTGCTCAACCAGATCTGCTTCGCCGCCTGCATCGAAGGCCTGTTCTTCTTCGCCGCCTTCGCCTACGTGTACTACTTCCGTTCGCGCGGCCTGCTGCCGGGCCTGGCCTCGGGCACCAACTGGGTGTTCCGCGACGAGAGCGCGCACATGGAGTTCGCGTTCGAGTCGGTGCGCGTGGTGCGTGAGGAAGAGCCGGACCTGTTCGACGATGAGATGAAGCAGCAGGTCTATGACATGCTGGCCGAGGCCATCGAATGCGAAGTGCAGTTCGCCGAAGACGTGCTGTCCGGCGGCGTGGCGGGCATCTCGACCCGCGACATGCGCCAGTACCTGCAGCACTGCGCCGACCAGCACTTCGCCAAGCTGGGCATGGAAAAGAAGTACAACGTGCGCAACCCGCTGCCGTTCATGGAACTGCAGGACGTGCAGGAACTGACCAACTTCTTCGAACGCCGCGTCTCGGCCTACCAGGTTGGCGTGCAGGGCGAAGTCGCCTTCGACATGAACTTCTGATCGAAGCGGTCACTCCGGTTGCAACAAAAAACCCCGGCCAACGCCGGGGTTTTTTGTTCTTGTAGGGTCGAGCTTGCTCGACTGCCGCTCGCGCAAAGCCGTCGAGCAAGCTCGACGCTACGCTCAGCGCCGCCCTTCCACCGCCATGCGCACCGCCAGCCCGGCCAGCACCGTGCCCATCAGCCAGCGCTGCACCGCCTGCCAGGTCGGGCGCGCGGCCAGGAAGCCGGCGATGCTGCCGGCCATCACCGCGATCACGGCGTTGACGCTGACACTGACCGCGATCTGGGTGAAGCCCAGCACCAGCGACTGCATCAGCACGCTGCCATGGCCTTCCGGGTGCAGGAACTGCGGCAGCAGTGACAGGTACATCACCGCGATCTTCGGATTCAGCAGGTTGGTCAGAAAGCCCATCGCGAACAGCCTGCGCGGGCTGTCCGGCGGCAGATCGCGCACCGCGAACGGCGACCGGCCGCCGGGCTTGAGCGCCTGCCAGGCCAGGTACAGCAGGTACAACGCACCACCGATGCGCAGTGTGTCGTAGGCCAGCGGCACGGTCATCAGCAGGGCGGTGATGCCCAGCGCCGCGCACAGCATGTAGAACACGAAGCCCAGCGCCACCCCACCCAGCGAGATCAAGCCGGCGGTGCGGCCCTGGCAGATCGAGCGCGAGACCAGGTAGATCATGTTCGGCCCGGGAGTAAGCACCATGCCCAGCGAGATGAGGGCGAAGGCCACAAGGTCGGAGGGTGCGGGCATGGTCAGTCCTGGCAGTGGGCGTGGCGAAGTGTAGCGCCGCCTGCACGGGGCCTGGCTTAAAATTGCCGCACCCCACACCGACATCCCCGCCATGACCCCGATCCCCGAGACCGTGCCGCCCATCGAAGTGCGCATGGCCGAAATCGTCTTCCCCAACCACACCAACCACATGGGCACCCTGTTCGGTGGCCAGGCGCTGGCGTGGATGGACAAGGCCGCGTTCCTGGCCGCCGCCCGTTATTCCCGCCGCACCGTGGTGACCGCACGCAGCGACCAGGTCGACTTCAAATTGCCGATCCGCATCGGCCAGATGGTGGAAACCATCGGCCGTATCGTCGAGGTCGGCCGCAGCTCGATGAAGGTCGAAGTGGAGCTGATTGCCGAAGACCTGCACAGCGGCGAGCGCCAGCTGTGTACCCGCGGCCACTTCGTGATGATCGCGCTGGGTGAAGACGGCCAGCCCACGGCCGTGCCGCGTCTGCCCGCTGCGCCCTGAACCGATGCTTGCGGGGGCGCCCCAGCGCCCCCACCTGAAGACCATGACTCCGCCGCTGACCGACTTCATCGACCGCGCCCAGCGCCTGTTCGTGCTGACCGGTGCCGGCTGCAGCACCGCTTCGGGCATCCCCGATTACCGCGACACCGACGGCCAGTGGAAGCGCACGCCGCCGGTGACCTACCAGGCCTTCATGGGCGAGGCGGCCACCCGCCAGCGCTACTGGGCGCGCAGCCTGCTGGGCTGGCCGCGCTTCGGCCTGGCCCGGCCCAACGGCACCCACCAGGCACTGGCGTCACTGGAAGCGCGTGGCAAGCTGCAGGTGCTGCTGACCCAGAACGTGGACGGCCTGCACCAGCGCGCCGGCAGCCACAACGTGATCGACCTGCATGGCCGCCTGGACCTGCTGCGCTGCATGGGCTGCGAACGCCGCAGCCGCCGTGAGGATTTCCAGCAGCGGCTGCTGGATGCCAATCCAGGCTGGGATGCCCTGGAGGCCGGCGTCGCTCCCGATGGCGACGCCGATCTGGAGACCGATTTCTCCCGCTTCGTGGTGCCCGAGTGCCCGCACTGCGGCGGGGTGTTGAAGCCGGACGTGGTGTTCTTCGGCGAAAACGTGCCGCGTGAGCGCGTGGCGGCCGTGCATGAGCACCTGCAGCAGGCCGACGCCGTGCTGGTGGTGGGTTCCTCGCTGATGGTCTATTCGGGCTTCCGCTTCGTGCAGGCCGCCGCCAGGGCCGGCTTGCCCGTAGTGGCGCTGAACCGCGGACGCACCCGCGCCGACGACCTGCTGCAGTTCAAGGATGAACGCGACTGCGCCGAGGCGCTGGCCGGCTTCGTCAGTCGGTAGAGTCGACTATCGCGCGCAGCGCGGGCTGTTCAGCGGTACCGCCAAGAGCAGTCGACTGACAGTCGACTCTACCGACAACCCGTCCCCGCGAAACAGCGATCCATCCACACGGTTGATTCGCAGGCCGTGCGGCGGTGCAATACGCTCCCCCATCCGCTTGCCCCCGCATTGCCGTGACCCAGCTGTTTTCGCCGATCTCGCTCGGCCCCCTCACCCTGTCCAACCGCATCGTCATCGCGCCGATGTGCCAGTACTCCGCCGAAGACGGCCGCGCCAGCGACTGGCACGCCATGCATCTGGGCAACCTGGCGCAGTCCGGCGCCGGCCTGCTGATCCTGGAAGCCACCGCGGTCGAACCGCGCGGTCGCATCAGCTGGGCCGATCTGGGGCTGTGGGACGACGGCACCGAGGCTGCGCTGGCGCAGGTGCTGGCCAGCGTCCGCCGCTGGTCGCCGATGCCGCTGGGCATTCAGCTCGGCCACGCCGGGCGCAAGGCCTCGGTGAAGCGGCCGTGGGACGGCGGTGGCCAGCTGCCGGCCGACGATGCCCGCGGCTGGCCCACGGTGGCACCGTCGCCGCTGCCGTTCCATGCCGCCGATCCGGCGCCGCAGGCACTGGACGAGGCCGGTATCGCCGAGGTCGTCGCCGCCTTCGCCGCCAGCGCGGTGCGCGCCGAGCGCCTGGGCTTGGAGCTGATCGAGCTGCATGCCGCGCACGGTTACCTGCTGCACCAGTTCCTGTCGCCGCTGAGCAACCGTCGCACCGATGGCTACGGTGGCTCGCTGCCGAACCGCCTGCGCCTGCTGGTGGAAGTGTTCGACGCGGTGCGCGCAGCGGTGTCGGACAAGGTCGCGGTGGGTGTGCGCCTGTCCGCCAGCGACTGGGTCGAAGGTGGCTGGGACCTGGTGCAGAGCGAAGCACTGGCGCAGGTACTGGACGCACGCGGCTGCAATTTCCTGCACGTTTCCAGCGGCGGGCTGGATGAGCGCCAGAAGATCGCCGTCGGCCCGGGCTACCAGGTGCCGTTCGCGGCGGCAATCAAGGCCAAAGTGCGCATGCCGGTCATCGCCGTGGGCATGATCACCGAGCCGGAGCAGGCCGAGTCGATCCTGCGCCACCGCCATGCCGATGCCGTGGCGTTGGCGCGCGGCATCCTCTACGACCCGCGCTGGCCGTGGCACGCCGCCGCCGCACTGCGCGAGAGCGTGCTACCGGCGCCGCAGTACCTGCGCTGCGAACCGCGCGATGCACGCGGCGTGTTCAAGGCGCGCTGAGGCTCACACCCGCCAGGCCGGCGCCATGCCGGCCTGCAGGTGTTCGAACAGCGCGCGGATCTTGGCGGTGAAGTCGCGGCGGTCGCTGACGCAGAAATAGACGTCCATCGGTTCCGGGCGCCATGTGCTGTCGGTGTCGAACACCGCACGCAGGCGGCCGTCACGCAGATAGGGTTCGGCCACGAACGCGGCCAGCCGGGTGATGCCGGCCCCGGCGGCGGCCAGAGCGGCCAGCGCATCGATGTCATCGCAGACCATGCTGGGCGGCAGCGCGGCGTCCACGCGCTGGCCGTCCTTCAGCAGGCCCCAGCGCAGCGGCCGGCCATCGGTCGGGAAGCGGTGCAGCAGGCCTCGATGGCTGCCCAGATCGGCGGGGTGTTGCGGGGTACCATGCGCCTGCAGGTAGGCCGGCGCAGCGCAGAACACGAACGGCACGCGCGCCAGTTGCCGTGCGACCACGCCATCCTCCAGCTGCGCACCGATGCGGATGCTGGCATCCACCGCCTCCGGGCCATGCTGTACGGCGCGGTCATTCAGGCGCAGCTCCAGCTCCAGCTGCGGGTAGCGCTGTTGCAGCGAGGGCAGCAACGGCGCCAGTACATGGCGACCGAACGCGCTGCTGCTGGCGATGCGCAGTGGCCCGGCCGGTTCGATATCGCCAGCGGTGACCATCGCCTGCGCGCGTGCCAGGTCGGCTTCGATGTGCCGCACCTGCGCCAGATACAACGCACCGGCCTCGCTGAGTGCCAGCTGTCGCGTGCTGCGGTTCAGCAGCCGTACGCCCAGATGGGCCTCGAGCCGGTTGATGTTCTGGCCGACGGCGGTGGCGCTGATGCCAAGGGTGCGGGCCGCAGCGGCAATGCTGCCGGTCTCTGCGGTGCGGGTGAAGCTACGGATCAGTTGCAACAGGTTCATGACCGACCAGCTTGCCACGGGATCGGCCAAGTATCGCTTGGGACAGAACCAAGCCCTTCGGTTGCATCGGTGACCATCGATCCGATCAACACCCTGCTGGCCTACACTGCGACGATGCGCCCCGATTCCATCCTCACCCTGTCCTGCCCCGACCGTACCGGCATCGTCTATCGTGTGTCCGGCCTGTTGTTCGACCACGGTTGCAACATCCTCGACGCCCAGCAGTTCGGTGACGAGGAGAGCGGCCGCTTCTTCCTGCGCGTGCATTTCGACCGCGACGCGAGCCTGCCGCTGGACACCGTGCACGCCGCGATGGCCACCTTGGCGGCCGACTTCGGCATGGACTGGCAGCTGCACGACGGTCGCCGCCGTGCGCGGCTGCTGGTGCTGGTCAGCAAGCAGGGGCATTGCCTGAACGATCTGCTGTTCCGCGCCCACAGTGGCCAGCTGAAGGTGGACATCGCCGCAGTGGCATCCAATCACGCCGACTTCGCGCCGCTGGCCGCGTCCTACCAGGTGCCGTTCCATCACCTGCCGGTGAACGCGGAAACGCGCGCGGTACAGGAGCAGCAGATCATCGATCTGGTCGAGCGCGAACGCGTCGATCTGGTGGTGCTGGCGCGCTACATGCAGATCCTGTCACCCACGCTGTGCCGCGCATTGGCTGGCCGTGCGATCAACATCCACCACAGCTTCCTGCCCAGCTTCAAGGGCGCGCAGCCGTACCACCAGGCGCACGCGCGCGGGGTCAAGATCATTGGTGCCACCGCGCACTACGTAACCGAGGATCTGGACGAAGGCCCGATCATCGAACAGGACGTGGCCCGCGTCGACCATGCGATGGCGCCGCGCGAGCTGGTGCGGCTGGGCAGCGATACCGAGTCGCAGGTGCTGGCACGCGCGGTGCGCCGGCATGTGGAGCACCGCATCCTGCTCAACGGGCATCGCACGGTCGTATTCCGGTAGTGCCGGCCGCTGGCCGGCAATGGTAGAGATCCCGAGGGAGCCGGCCAGCGGCCGGCACTACGTTTCGGGTCGGATTGCCGGTAGCGCCGGGCCATGCCCGGCGGTCATTGCTCAGATCACCGCAATCCCCACCTTGCCCAGCGCCTCGCGCACCATCGCGTCGTTGGCCTCGGTCACCGGCCGGGTCAGCTCCCACAGGAACTTCACCCGGAAGCCGGATTTCACCGCGTCCTGCGCGCTCCACAGCACGCAGTAGTCACGCGCCAGGCCGCACACGTGCACCTCGCGGATGCGGCGCTCGTGCAGCCAACCGGCCAGGCCGGTGGCCGGGCGCTCGCCGTCGGGGCCATGGTTTTCGCGGAAGGCGCTGTACGAATCCACCTGTTGGCGCGTGCCCTTGCGCAGGATCAGGTCGGCCGAGGTCCAGTCCACGCCGGGGTGCAGCACGGCGCCTTCGCTGCCTTGCACGCAGTGGTCGGGCCACAGGGTCTGCGGCTGTGCGTGCAGCAGGATGGTCTCGAACGGGCGCTGGCCGGGATGCTGGCTGGCGAACGAGGCATGGTCGGCCGGGTGCCAGTCCTGGGTGGCCACCACCGTGCGGTAGTGGCGCTGCGCCAGCAGCGCGTTGATCGGCGCCACCAGTGCATCACCCTGGTCGCAGGCCAGTGCGCCGCCGGGCATGAAGTCCGGCTGCAGGTCGATCACCAGCAGGGCGACATCGGCGGGCAGGGAAGTCATGGCAGATCCACTACAAACTGAAGGGGCGACCAGCGTGGCCGCCCCCCGGGCGTACGTCAATCGCCCTGCGCCGGCTCAGCGTCCTGCCCGTAGTACAGCAGGCCGATCTTGATCCGCTCGCGGCCGGTTTCACGGCGGTGGCGGTTGGCATCGCGCAGCGAGTACACGCAGCCACAGTATTCCTGCTGGTAGAACTGCTCGCGCTTGCTGATCTCGACCATGCGGCTGGCACCACCGCCCTTGCGCCAGTTGTAGTCCCAGTACTGCAGGCCCTCGTAGCGCGAGGCGGCGCGGATGCCGCAGTCGTTGATCTGCGCCATGTTCTTCCAGCGCGAGATGCCCAGCGACGAACTGATGGTGTCGTAGCCATGTTCATGCGCGTACAGCGCGGTGCGCTCGAAGCGCATGTCGAAGCACATCGTGCAGCGGATGCCGCGCTCGGGTTCGTTCTCCATGCCGCGCGCGCGGCTGAACCAGTTGTCGGTGTCGTAGTCGCAGTCGATGAACGGAATGCCGTGCTGCTGCGCGAAGCGGATGTTCTCCTGCTTGCGCAGCTCGTATTCCTTCACCGGGTGGATGTTGGGGTTGTAGAAGAAGATCGCATAGTCGATCCCGGAGGCAGTGATCGCCTCCATCACTTCGCCCGAACAGGGCGCGCAGCACGAATGCAGCAGCAGGCGCTTGCCGTCGGCGGGCAGGGTCAGGGTGGGGCGTTGGAGTTCGGTCATCGTCAGGTACCGCAGGGGCCGCCGGCAACGGCGACGGCCCCTGCCTCAGGGCGTGGGGAACGGGTCTGACCGGATACCGTGGAAAGGACGCGCGCGACCGCGCTGCCCGCGTGCGCAGGACAACGACAGCCCCGGCACCCTCCCCGCGGAGAGTCCAGGTCGAATCAGGGGACGGTCGTGTCCCCCGGCCGGGGCCGGTCTTCGGGCTGATGGACACGGGCCGAAGCCCTCCTACTCCCTGCCGCTTCCCAGGCGTGAGCCCAGTGCTGTTGGCAGGATTCGTTTCCATTCACCGCTGCGGGGCAGCTCCGGAATGGGCGCGCAAGGCGCCTTCACCGGATTCCCGTTCAAATCCCTGCCTTTGCCGGAGCGAGGGCAGGGATACCTTCGGCGTGTGCACGGTGGACCGGTTGGCGGCAATGGTCAAGGACCGAAGTCCGTGCAGTGGTGTGGCTCACTTCTCAGGTTGTGAGAGCGTCCCTTGCCATACTGGACACCAGCGGACGGGAGAGGGCGTGTGGCAGACAAATATTGCGATCTGGTCATGAAGGGCGGCATCACCAGCGGCATCGTGTATCCCAATGCGGTACTCGCGCTGGCCCGCGAATACCGCTTCAAGAGCATCGGCGGTACCTCGGCGGGCGCCATTGCCGCTGCAGTGGCGGCGGCGGCGGCCTGCGGCGATCGTCGCCAGCAGGCCGGCGAGCACCTGCCCGATGACGCCGGCTACAACGGACTGTCGGCGGTGTCGGCGCAGCTGTCGCAGCGCGGCTTCATCTATCGGCTGTTCCAGCCTGCACGCGGTGCGCGTGCGGCATACCGGCTGCTGGTGGTCCTTACCGGCAATGCCGGCCTGCCGCGCAAGCTGCTGTGCCTGGCCATCGCGGTGTTCACCATTGCACCGCTGGAAGTGCTGGTCTCGCTGGCGCTGCTGCTTGGCCTGGGGTGGTGGGGCGGTGGCTGGAGCGGCATGGCGGCCACGCTGGTACCGTCGCTGCTGTGCGCGTACGGGGCGGGTGTGGCCGGCGCTGCGCTGCGGGTGGCGCGGGTGGCGCGGCGCAACCTGCTGGGCCTGTGCAGTGGTCTGGGGCGTGACCGCTCCAGGCCGGCACTGACCGAGTGGCTGCACACCTGCCTGCAGCAGCTGTCGGGCAAGGCACTGGACGCGCCGTTGACCTTCGCCGACCTGCACGACGCGCCGCGCTACGCCGGTGAGCCCGACAGCCCGCATGCGATCAGCCTGCAGATGATCACCACCTGTGTCTCGCACAACGAGCCGCGCACGCTGCCGCTGGGCGGGGCGCAGTTCTGGTTCCTGCGCGAGGAGTTTGCGCAGCTGTTCCCGGCCAGCGTGGTGCAGTGGCTGGTGGACCACGCCGGGCCGCCGCTGGAGGTGGACGGGCGGCACTATCACCGCCTGCCGCAGGGCCCGCAGCTGCCGGTGCTGGTGGCCACGCGCATGAGCCTGAGCTTCCCGCTGTTGATCAGTGCGGTGCCGTTGCATGAGCCGTCGCGCCGCGAGCGACGCTGCGAGCCGACGGCCGCGGCAGCCGACCCGGAGCACAACGTCGCCGACAGCATGGAAGGGTTGACCAGTGCGGGGCAGGCCTGTGGACCGGTGATCACCGCCTTCCGCATCTGCTGGTTCTCCGACGGCGGCATCAGCAGCAACTTCCCGATCCATCTGTTCGACGCCGCGCTGCCGCGCTGGCCGACCTTCGCCATCAATCTGGTCTATCCGCAGCATGCCGAGGCCGTCGGTCACGGTGGCAGCGACCGCCAGGCGCTGGAACACGCGGTGTTCCTGCCCACCGAAAACCGTCACGGCTGGCAGCGCACCTACCAGTCGATCGCCACGCCGTTGGCCGCCGCCGAACTGGGCCGCTTCCTGTTCGCGGTGGTGGCGACCATGCAGAACTGGCGCGACCTGCTGCAGGCACGGGCGCCGGGCTACCGCGACCGCATCGTGCACGTCAGCCTGCAGGGTGACGAGGGGGGAATGAACCTGGACATGCCGCAGGAGGTGCTGACCCGCATTGCCGACAAGGGCAGCCTGGCCGGTGCACGCTTCTGTGCGTTCTCGTTCGAGAACCACTACTGGATCCGCTGGCGCAACCTGGCCTCGGCCTACCAGCGCTACACGCTGGAAGTGGCGCGTACCGATGATCCGGCGCAGCAGGTACTGGCGTATCGCGCAGCCTATTCGATGGTCGCCAGCGGCGTGCCGGCACCACCGTCGTACAAGCTGGGCTCGGAAGACAAGCGGTTGGGCTCACAGCAGCTGTGGGGGCTGATGGTCGAACAGGGCCGCAGCTGGGACGACCTCGGCCCCGACCTCACCGATGGGGCGCCGCGGCCACTGCCGCAGATGAAGGTGACGCCGATCTACTGACCTACAAGAAGATCGCGAATTTATTACTGAGACCAATCAATACGATTGAATTTCGAATAGAGATCTTTAGCGTAATTTGGATCAACTTGATGTGCGAATGAGATTAGGCCTTCAATATGTCTTCTCATTCCAATGGTTGACGAGAATCCTCGATTGGACAGATGTGATTCTATTCCAATCTTTGAATTTAGTAATGCGTAAAGGTGTGTCTCGATGTTGTTCCTGTACGCTTTTGTGAGGCGGGGTTTGTCATTATCAATCAAAACGCCGAGAATTACTTTCCGCGCTCCGGGGGGTGATATTTTTGTTTTCTGTTTGTGGTTTATTAGGCCATATCGATTGAGTTCTAGTTCAATTATTTTCGTTAATCTTTGCGCGGATCTTCTACTTGTTTTGGTTTGTCTAGATAAAGCTAGATCGTCAGCATATCGAGTGTATGTCCAGCCTTCTGCTTTCGCGATTTTTGTCAGCCGGGTGTCCAAACGGCGCATGGCCAAATTCGCTAGCATTGGACTGCTTGGTGCTCCTTGGGGGAGGTGTCCAGTTGCTAGCGGTCGATAAACTATTTTGCTTTTGTCGCGGAATGCTCGGTGCTCAGGTGCTTGGCGGCGATCTCTTTCAGGCAGGCGAGTGCATATACGAGCCATCTGAAATGAGAGCAGGGCGGTGTAACCGAAAGACCTGAATGAGTGATAGGCGTGCTTTTCTGTTATCGACTCGAAGAAATTTCTGACATCCATTTTCACTAGCCACTTGGCGCTCGTGTGCCATTTTGCGGCATCGACGAGATCCTTCCCTGGGGTAAAGGCGAAGCTGGCTTCGTGTGGTGAAATTGCGTTCAGAATATTCTGGGCGATCCACCTTTGCGTCTTCATCAAGAACGGATCCGGCACGCAAATAGTGCGAAACTTCCGACTTGGCGGAGGGATTTTTCCGGGAATTCCGCGTTTCTTTACACGAAAGATTCGATAGGAGTCGACTTGTCGTGAAACTACTTTTTGAAGGTCTTCGCTGCGGACGCCGATAATATTGGCTAGATGATTCAGGGTGAAAATAACCGGAAGATCAGGGTTCGAGCTCTTTATGTTCCTGGCAATTGCTTCGGAAGCTTCAATCATCTGAAGCGGCCGTCCGGCATTTCGTGCCGCAGCTGCAAAGCTCTGAGAACTCCACGGATGTTTCATCTACTTGAGTCCTGCTCGTCTATGGCGCCTTCGCATCTCGAGTGAGCCTTCGAAAGGTTCCCGCAGGGAACGAGATGCGAAGGCGCAAGAGACACTATTCGAAAGCTCTATCTACGACAACCGGAAACCCGATTGCCCATGAAGTTGGCGGGTAGCCGTCTTCAAGGCTGCCTTGTGAGCAGCATGTTCTAAACGATGCCCCGTGGAGTTCTCAGTGCACCCGGAATATATAGTGTTGAGTTCGTTTTGACTAGGGGGCGTTCGCGCCGCTCGCGCCTCGCTGCGCCGAGCAGAGCTTGCCCTGCGTCAGTAAGGCGGCCCTTCTTGTCAATCAGCCCCCTGTTGAGGGCGGTCTTCAGTATGTCCATGACGTCTGGGATGGAGATGCCAGTGCGTTCTGAGAGCGTGACCTCAGTCCCGCAGCGCCACCTCCCTCGTAGCAAGCTCAGAATTAGAACCTCTGAAGCATCCTGAGCGGAAAGAATTTTATCTATATTAACCCCATTGTTTTCGGCCGCTTCGGTGATGATAGATTCGAGGCTGCGCATGCCAAATGCTGGGTTCAGGTCGCTTGGCGCAGCGCCTATATACAGTGCGTTCCAATCTGAATCACTGTTATGGATAATGGCTGGTGTATTATTCGGAATTCGATAGCTGAACGCTACTAGGGCAGACGCTGCGCCAAAACCACTTCGTCCACTTCCCCTGCCTGTCGCGGGTCCATATCTGGCAATCAAGTCGTACCACTGACTTGCACGACTGAAATTGCGGTGGCCGGCGATTGTGGGGACAGCATGCGTGTATATTACATCCGGCTTAAGACGGTGCTGGCGGACTGCACTTGCTCCGCTATGGGTGGCCGCGGCGGCCACAACAACAAAATTTATGTGATTTCCGGATATCCACGATTTAACCGAGGGAACCCGGTAAAACTTGTCGAGCATGTCGCGAATTCGTTTGCCAGATCCAATGAAATCTGTTACTAGTGCGATTGTATTTGGCGGTCTGGTTTTTGCTCGGATACGGTCTGGGCCAGGATGGTTAATGAATAAATCCTTCCAGGTTTCGCAACTCTGAGAGATGATGAAGGCAATCAGCCCCTCGCTGCCGACGCGGGGGCTGCCGCGCTTGGGCTTGACCGCGGGCCTTCCATTCCTGCCATATGCCCGCATACGAAGATTTCCCGCCTTGTCGGGCGTGAGCTTCGAATCGAATGCAGTGGATTCCGCGTACTCCCGTTCGGCGAACAATGCGATGCGGCGCTTTTTTCCTGCCCTGGATGCGCTGAATCGATGAAGGCCTTCACGTATCGCAATGCTCACTTTATCTTCGCTAATCAGGACAAACTCGTCTAGCATCAGTGATGCAGCCGTCCTGTCAGTGATGCTGAATTGGCTTAGCCACTTAGTGGATGTTGGATACTGGGATAGTGGCTTTTCATTCTTATCGGAATAATTCATTTTTATTCCATAGCCTGTGAGCTGGGTTTGTTTCGTTCAATTCTTATCATACGTTAAAGATTTCTCGGCTTTGCACGTTTTCAGTTCCTATAGATTGCTGGCCTTGAAAAAATCACCTTCCCGGCAACTGCGCGAACGCGCGCTGCATGCAGTCCTCGCGCGGGCACACCCGGCAGCCCGGGCCGATCGACACCGAGTTGCCCGGGCTCTGCACATCCAGCCCCAGCGAATACACCAGCCGCTCGGCGTGCTGCAGGTCGCAGCCCAGCGCCACGGCGAAGGTCTTGCGCGGCTGGCCATGTCCCACCGGTCCGCTGCTGACCTGCCGCGCCAGCCAGAAATGGCGGCGGCCATCGGGCATGCGCGCGGTCTGGGTGAGGATGCGCCCGGGCTGGTTGAATGCCTCGTAGACGATCCACAGCGGGCACGAGCCGCCCACCTGCGAGAAGTGGAAGTCGGTGGCCGAATGACGCTTGGACACATTGCCCGCGCGGTCCACGCGGATGAAGAAGAACGGCAGGCCCGGCGCACTGCGCCGTGCCAGCGTACTCAAGCGGTGGCAGACCGCCTCGAAGCCCACGCCGAACTGGTGCGCCAGCAGCTCGATGTCATAGTTGCTGGCTTCGGCCGCACGCAGGAAACGCATGTACGGCATCACCAGCGCACCGGCGAAATAGTTCGAAAGACCCACCCGCGCCTGCGCGATGCGCGCCTCATCGTTGAAACCGGCACGCGCCACCACCGCATCGATCTGCGGCAGGTAACCGTGCAGGGCCAGCTCGGCCGCCATCTGGAACGCCTGCTGGCCCGGTTCCAGATAATCGGGCAGCCACAATCGTCGTGTACCGGCGTCGTACTGGCGCTTCTCGCGCCCGGCCTGCAGCGCGGCCACTTCCACCAGCACCCCGTGGCGGTCGGCCAGCAATTGGCGCAGGCGCGGCGCCACGTGCCCGGGCGACAATCCCCACTCGGCGAACAGGCGTTCGGCCAGCTCGTCCAGTTCGGGAATGTGGTTGTGCATGCGGTTGAAGAACTCGCGCACCTGGTCGCCGGCCGGCAGGGTGCTGCCGGCCCCCGGCTCGCCGAGCTGGAACTCCAGTGCGGCGGCATGCTCGCGCAGCGCCAGATGGCGGCGGTGCAGATCGAGCAGGGCGCGGCTGACCTGCGGCAGGTTGCCGGCTAATGCGCGCAGTTCGGTGGCGCTGACCTCGGCCAGGCCCAGGTCGCGCAGGGTTTCCCCCAGCGCTTCCTGCAACGCGGCGGGCTCATCTTCGTCGAAAAGCGCCGAAACGTCGCCCAATACCTGGCCCAGCTTCTTCTGCACGGCCGGGGTCAGCGGGCGTTTGTTGCGCTCGATCTGGTTCAGATAACTGGCCGACAGCCCCAGCGCCCGCGCCAGATCGGCCTGGCTGTAGCCGCGCTGTTCGCGCAGCCGCAGCAGGCGCAGGCCGAGTTGTCGCTGGGCAGCTGAATAATTCACAGAATTAACAGGAATCGTCTGGCGTGTTGGCCAGATTAAGCGGATTCAGGCCGGAAATCGAGGTGGGCGCTGTGAATAATGCCAAGCATCTTTCGAGCCCGTGGGATTGTCGTCATGACTGTTGCAGCGCCCCGTATCCGCATGCTGATCGATGGCCAGTTCATCGAATCGGCCACCTCCCACTGGCAGGACGTGGTCAATCCGGCCACCCAGGACGTCCTGGCCCAGGTGCCGTTCGCCACCGCCGGTGAAGTGGACGCCGCCGTCGCTGCCGCCAAGGAAGCCTTCAAGACCTGGCGCAAGACCCCGATCGGCACCCGCGCGCGCATCTTCCTGAAGTACCAGCAGCTGATCCGCGAGAACATGAGCGAGCTGGCCCACATCCTCACCGCCGAACAGGGCAAGACCCTGCCCGACGCCGAAGGCGATGTGTTCCGCGGTCTGGAAGTGGTCGAGCACGCCGCCGCCATCGGCAACCTGCAGCTGGGCGAACTGGCCAACAACGTGGCCAATGGCGTGGACACCTACACGATCATGCAGCCGCTGGGCGTCTGCGCCGGCATCACCCCTTTCAACTTCCCGGCGATGATCCCGCTGTGGATGTTCCCGATGGCGATCGCCACCGGCAACACCTTCATCCTCAAGCCGTCCGAACAGGACCCGATGGTGACCATGCGCCTGGTGGAACTGGCGCTGGAAGCCGGCATTCCCAAGGGCGTGCTCAACGTTGTCCACGGTGGCGAGGAAGTGGTCAACGCCATCTGCGACCACCCGGACATCAAGGCGGTGTCGTTCGTCGGTTCGACCCGTGTCGGCACCCACGTCTACAACCGTGCCTCGCTGGCCGGCAAGCGCGTGCAGTGCATGATGGGCGCCAAGAACCACGCCGTGGTGCTGCCGGACGCCAACAAGGAGCAGACCCTCAACGCCATGGTCGGCGCCGCCTTCGGTGCCGCTGGCCAGCGCTGCATGGCCGCCTCCACCCTGGTGCTGGTCGGTGAAGCACGCAACTGGGTGCAGGACCTGGTCAGCAAGGCCAAGACCCTCAAGGTCAGCGGCGGCACCGTGTCCGGCACCGATGTCGGCCCGGTCATTTCCTGCAGCGCCCGCGAGCGCGTGGAAGGCCTGATCGCCTCGGGCGTGGAGCAGGGCGCCAAGCTGGTGCTCGATGGCCGCAAGCCGCAGGTGGATGGCTTCGAGAAGGGCAACTTCGTCGGCCCGACCATCTTTGCCGGTGTCACCACCGACATGCGCATCTACCAGGAAGAAATCTTCGGGCCGGTGCTGGTCATCCTCGAAGCGGAAACGCTG
Organism: Stenotrophomonas sp. CS3K5; assembly: GCF_059515225.1. Taxonomy (NCBI): domain Bacteria; kingdom Pseudomonadati; phylum Pseudomonadota; class Gammaproteobacteria; order Lysobacterales; family Lysobacteraceae; genus Stenotrophomonas; species Stenotrophomonas sp. CS3K5. The sequence continues at coordinate 89,838 of NZ_JCAKRX010000007.1, read as the reverse complement.
GAAGACGCCATCGCGATGGTCAACAGCAACCCCAACGGCAACGGCACCGCACTGTTCACCCAGTCCGGCGCGGCCGCACGCAAGTTCCAGGAAGACATTGACGTCGGTCAGGTCGGCATCAACGTGCCGATCCCGGTGCCGGTGCCGCTGTTCTCGTTCACCGGTTCGCGCGCCTCCAAGCTGGGCGACCTGGGCCCGTACGGCAAGCAGGTGGTGCTGTTCTACACCCAGACCAAGACGGTCACCGCGCGCTGGTTCGATGACGAAACGCTGAGCCACGGCGTCAACACCACGATCAGCCTGAAGTAACGGCAGGAGCAGCCATGAGCCACTCGATGACGACGGAACTGGAAGAAGCACAGCAGGCCTACCGCGAGGCTGCGCGCGACTTCGCACAGGCCGAACTGGCGCCGCACGCCGCGCGATGGGATGCGGAGGGCATCTTTCCGCGCGAGGCGATCGCCAAGGCCGGTGAACTGGGCTTCTGCGGTCTGTACATGGATCCGGAAGTGGGCGGCAGCGGCCTGAGCCGACTGGATGCCGCCGTCGTCATCGAGGAGCTCGCCAACGTCGATCCGTCGACCGCGGCCTACATCAGCATCCACAACATGGCCTCGTGGATGGTGTCCAAGTGGGGCCAGCCGGCCCTGCGCGAAGCGTGGGGCACCGATCTGTCCTCGGGTAGCAAGCTGGCTTCGTACTGCCTGACCGAGCCGGGCGCCGGTTCCGATGCGGCCTCGCTGAAGACCACGGCGGTGCGCGACGGCGACCACTTCGTGTTGAACGGCGCCAAGGCCTTCATCTCCGGCGCCGGTGCCACCGAACTGCTGGTGGTGATGGCGCGTACCGGCGGTGCCGGTGCCGCCGGGGTCAGTGCCATCGCGGTGCCGTCGGACCTGCCGGGCGTCAGCTTCGGCCGCAAGGAAGAGAAGATGGGCTGGAACAGCCAGCCCACCCGTGGCATCACCTTTGAAAACGTCCGCGTGCCGGTCAGCCACCTTCTGGGAGAGGAAGGCGGCGGCTTCAAGCTGGCAATGAAGGGGCTGGACGGCGGTCGCATCAACATCGCCGCCTGCTCGCTGGGTGCTGCGCAGGGCGCACTGGATGCCGCGCGCCGCTACATGGGCGAGCGCCGCCAGTTCGGCAAGGCGCTGGCCGAGTTCCAGGCGCTGCAGTTCAAGCTGGCCGACATGGCCATCGAACTGGTGGCCGCGCGGCAGATGGTGCACACCGCCGCGCGCAAGCTCGATGCCGGTGCCAGCGATGCCAACGTGTGGTGTGCGATGGCCAAGCGCTTCGCCACCGATGCCGGTTTCAACGTCTGCAACGAAGCGCTGCAGATCCACGGTGGCTACGGCTACATCCGCGAATACCCGATCGAGCGCTTGCTGCGTGACTGCCGCGTGCACCAGATCCTGGAAGGCACCAACGAGATCATGCGGGTGATCGTTGCCCGTCACCTGCTCAACACCGAAGAGGAACTGCGATGAAGGATTGGCGTACCCAGGAGCACGTGGGCCTGAAGGTCGAGGCCGATGGCCACACCGCCGTGGTCACCCTGCACAACCCGCCGGCACACACCTGGACCGTGCACAGCCTGTCGGCGCTGCGCGACCTGGTGGGCGCGCTCAACGCAGACCGCGGGATCTACGCGCTGGTGATCACCGGTGACGGCGAGAAGTTCTTCTCCGCTGGCGCCGACCTCAACCAGTTCGCCTCCGGCGACAAGGCCGCCGCCCGCGAGGCCGCACGCCGTTTCGGTGAAGCGTTCGAAGCCCTGTCGGCCTTCCGTGGCGTGTCGATCGCCGCCATCAACGGCTATGCGATGGGCGGCGGCCTGGAGTGCGCGCTGGCCTGCGACCTGCGCATCATCGAAGAGCACGCCCAGGTCGCGCTGCCAGAGGCCACCGTCGGCCTGCTGCCTTGCGCCGGTGGCACCCAGAACCTGCCGCGCCTGGTCGGCGAGGGCTGGGCCAAGCGCATGATCCTGCTGGGTGAGCGCATCAACGCCGAGACCGCACTGCGCATCGGCCTGGCCGAAGAAGTGGTCGGCAAGGGCGAAGCCAAGGCGCTGGCGCTGGAATGGGCGAACAAGGCCGGCAAGCAGAGCCCGACCAGCATTGCCGCCTGCAAGACCCTGGTGCAGTCCACCCGTACCGGCACCCACGCCTCGGCACTGGTGGCCGAGCGCGAGGCCTTCGTCGACCTGTTCGACACCGCCGACCAGGTCGAGGGCGTGACCGCCTTCCTGGAAAAGCGCGCCGCACAGTGGAAGAACGCATGAGCACCGACACCGTTGCCGACGACGCACCGGTGCTGTTCGAAGAGCGCGTGGCCGGCAACGGCACGCGCATCGGCATCGCCACGCTCAATGCGCCGCGTACGCTCAATGGTTTCTCGCTGCCGATGGCGCACCTGCTGCTGAAGCAGTTGAATGCCTGGGCGGACGACGATGGCATCGCCATGGTGGTGCTGCAGGGCGCTGGCGAGAAGGCCTTCTGCGCCGGCGGCGACCTGCACAGCCTGTACAAGGCCATGGTCGCCTTCCGCGAAGAAGGCCGCAGCGATATCCGCGACAACGGCTATGCCGCCGAGTTCTTCGATGTCGAATACCGCGTCGATTACCTCATCCACACCTACGCCAAGCCGATCCTGTGCTGGGGCCATGGGATCGTGATGGGCGGCGGCATCGGCCTGATGTCCGGTGCCAGCCATCGTGTGGTCAGTGAGCGCTCCAAGCTGGCCTTCCCGGAAATCACCGTCGGCCTGTTCCCCGATGTCGGTGGCAGCTGGTTGCTGCCGCGCGTGCCCGGCAAGGGCGGCCTGTTCCTGGCCCTGACCGGCGCGCTGCTCAACCCGGGTGACGCCATCTATGCCGGGCTGGCCGACGTGCACGTGGCCGAAGAACGCCGCAGCGCGGTGTTCGACGCGCTGTTGCAGGTGGCCTGGTCCAGCGATGCCGCGCACAACCACGAACGCCTCAGCCATCTGTTGCAGTCCCATGCCAGCGATGCCGCCACTGGCCCACTGCTGGCCCATGCTGCGCAGGTTGATGCGTTGTGCGCAGGCGATGACCTGCCTGCAATCATCGCGCGCATCGGCGCTCTGCAGACCGACGATGCCTGGCTGCAGGCCGCGCAGAAGACCCTCGCCGCCGGTGCGCCGGGCTCGGCGCGGCTGGCCTTCGAGTTGCAGCGCCGCAGCGCCGGCCAGGACCTGGCCAGCGTGTACCGTCTGGAATACATCACCGCACTGCACTGCGCCGCCCACGGCGATTTCGCCGAGGGCATCCGCGCGCTGCTGATCGACAAGGACCGCAACCCGCAGTGGAGCCCGGCCGCCCTGGCCGATGCCACCGGCGCGTGGGCCGACACCTTCTTTGTTTCGCCCTGGTCCGAGGCCGCACATCCGCTGGCCGACCTGGGAACTCCCCTTGCTGAAAGGAGCCTGGCATGAGCCGCATTGCATTCATCGGGTTGGGCAACATGGGCGGCCCGATGGCCGCCAATCTGGTCAAGAACGGGCACAGCGTGCGCGTGTTCGATCTGGTGCCCGCCGCGGTGCAGGCCGCCGTCGATGCCGGTGCCAGCGCGGCCGCATCGGCGCGCGAAACTCTCGCCGATGCCGAGGTCGTGATCTCGATGCTGCCGGCCAGCCGTCATGTCGAAGGCGTGTACCTGGGCGATGACGGCATCCTCGCCGCGATCCCGGCCGGTGCGCTGGTCATCGACTGCAGCACCATTGCCCCGGCCAGCGCCCGCAAGGTCTCCGAAGCAGCGGCCGCGCGTGGCCTGCAGATGATCGATGCACCGGTGTCCGGCGGTACCGCCGGTGCCCAGGCCGGCACCCTGACCTTCATCGTCGGTGGTGAAGAGGACGCCCTGGAACGCGCGCGCCCGGTGCTGCAGGCGATGGGCAAGAACATCTTCCATGTGGGTGCCAGCGGCGCCGGCCAGGTCGCCAAGCTGTGCAACAACATGGCGCTGGGCGTGATCATGGCGGTGACCGGTGAAGCCATCGCGCTGGGCGTGGCGCACGGGCTGGACCCGAAGGTGCTGTCGCAGATGATGGCCGTCAGCACCGGCCGCAGCTGGGCCACCGAAGTGTGCAACCCGTGGCCGGGCGTGCTGGAAAATGCACCGGCCTCGCGCGGCTACAGCGGCGGTTTCGGCAGCGACCTGATGCTCAAGGACATGGGCCTGGCGGTGGAAGCGGCGATGAGTGTCGGCGCCTCGATCCCGCTGGGCGAAGTGGCCCGCAACCTGTATTCGATGAATCACCAGGCCGGTCGCGGCAAGCTGGATTTCTCCAGCGTCGTGCAGCTGATCACCAGCGACCAGTAACTGGTCGCTGGTCCGCGCATTCCACCTTATCCCCGCGCCGTTGGCGCGCCCCCTTGAACAACAAGGGGGCTCTTCTCCAGAAGGATGGATGCGCGCCGCAGCGAATGCGTCCCCGGCCGCGCGCCGGGGCCCACCCGAGGTGGGATGGGCGGATGCCCGGTTTCGACCGGCATCCGCCCATTTTTTTCTCTTCACGTTGGTAGTGCAGGCCGCTGGCCGGCATCACCGCATCAGGCAACGATCAGCGTCACGTCGATGTTGCCGCGGGTGGCGTTGGAGTACGGGCAGACGATGTGGGCCTTCTGCACCAGTTCTTCCACCTGCTCGCGCGGCACGCCCGGCACGTTGATGGTCAGCTCGGCTTCAATGCCGAAACCGGTCGGGATCTGGCCGATGCCGACCTTGCCGGTGACGGTGGTGTCGGCCGGCAGTGCGACCTTGGCCTGGCCGGCCACGAACTTCAGCGCGCCCAGGAAGCAGGCCGAATAACCGGCGGCAAACAGCTGCTCCGGGTTGGTGCCCGGGCCACCGGCGCCGCCCAGCTCGCGCGGGGTCGACAGCTGGATGTCCAGCACGTTGTCGGAGGAGACGGAACGACCTTCACGGCCGCCGGTGGAGGTGGCCTGGGCGGTGTACAGAACCTTTTCGATGGACATCGGGATGCTCCTGGTCAGTGGGTGGGTGTTGCGATGGAGCCTACTTTGCCCGCTTTCCGCGTACGTTGGGTGACATTCCGTCCGTAAAATTTGATCGATCGTCCTGGCGGCCTAGATCGTCCACTCACGGTCGGTGGTGAACAGGATGGTCAGCCAGCGGTCCGGCGAGGCCTCGCCCAGCGCCTGGCCGATCTCGTCGCGCAGCTGGTCCCACTCCACCAGTGGCCGGGGCGGGTCGTTCTCCGGCACCACGAAGAACAGCTCGATCTGCTCGCCACGGCCGACCTGCGCCACATAGCTGCGGTGCTCGACAAAGCCATGCTTGGCAACGATGCCGCGTGCCACTGAATCCACGTGCGCCTGCAGTTCCGGCGGGGTGACCAGCAGGATGCCGGCCAGTGCCCGGCGCACGGTGCCGAGCGGGGCGATCATCACCAGCACGCAGACGAAGGCGAGGATGGCCGGATCGATGTACGGCCCTACCCATGCCCACGACGTGCCCTGCACCAGCACGCCGCCGAGGAAGGCGAGCAGATAGCAGGCCGACATGCTGGCCGCCACCACCCAGTTCTTCGCGTCCAGTGCGATGAATTCCGAACCGATGCGGCGGTTGGCGCGCAGCACGAACCAACCCAGTGCAGTCTCGGCCACCAGCGACAGGCCGGCGAAGATGATCGCCGGGCCCAGCGCGATGTGGCGGCCGCCGGACATCAGCGCATCCACCGCATTGACCAGCGCATACAGCGCCGCACCGATCATCAGCGTGCCGCTGACCCCCAGCACGATCGGCTCCAGGTGCCAGAAGCCCATGGTGAAGCGCTGGTTGAGCCGCGACTGCAGCGCATCGGTATTGGTCGAGAGCGCAATCAGCCGCGCCACCAGCAGCGACAGCCAGGTCATCACCACGTCGATCAGCCCGTAGATGCCATCGAAGATGATCAGCGAGGAATTGGCCAGCAGGCCGAACACCACCGCGGCCACCGCCAGCAGCAGTGCGCCGGCGATCGACAGGCGCAGCACGCCCTGCTCGGTGGTGGGGTCGAAGAAGTGCGGGCGGTCGGCAGTCATGCCTGGATTGTAGAGCGGAGCCACGCTCGGCTGCCTCCGCGCTACCCGCGTCGGACCGCTTCCCGTAGACTACAGCCCTCCCACGCACCCACCCCGCCCTGCAGTGATCACGCCACCCTGACCCTTGCCGCACCTCGGCAGCCGGCCCGCCCGGCTCAGGAACCCGTGTCCCTCCACTGCAGCGCCTCGCGGCCACGCCCGCGTGTGCGCGGAGTTTTCCCATGCAAACGTCCTATCCGCTGCGCCAGCAATGGCTCGGCAACCTCCGTGGCGACCTGCTGTCCGGCATCGTCGTCGCCCTGGCCCTGATTCCCGAGGCCATCGCCTTCTCGCTCATCGCCGGTGTCGACCCCAAGGTCGGCCTGTATGCCGCGTTCTCCATTGCGGTGATCACCGCCATTGCCGGCGGCCGTCCCGGCATGATCTCCGCCGCCACCGGCGCAATGGCGCTGGTGATGATCGATCTGGTCAAGGACCACGGCGTGCAGTACCTGTTTGCCGCCAGCATCCTGGCAGGCCTGCTGCAGGTGCTGGCCGGCGTGTTCAAGCTGGGTTCGCTGATGCGCTTCGTCTCGCGCTCGGTCATCACCGGCTTCGTCAACGCGCTGGCGATCCTGATCTTCCTCGCCCAGCTGCCCGAGCTGGTTGGCCGCGGCCCGGCCGTGTACGTGCTGTGTGCGGCCGCGCTGGCGATCATCTACCTGCTGCCGCGCATCACCCGGGTGGTGCCGTCGCCGCTGGTGGCGATCGTGGTGCTCACTGCCGTGGTGATCGGCTTCGGCATCGACGTGCGCAGCGTCGGCGATATGGGCCAGCTGCCCGACAGCCTGCCGTACTTCCTCATTCCCGACGTACCGCTCACCTGGGAAACGCTGCGCATTCTGTTGCCGGTGTCGGCCACGCTGGCGGTGGTCGGCCTGCTCGAATCGATGATGACCCTGCAGATCGTCGAGGACATCACCGAAACCCCCAGCGAGCGCAACCGCGAATGCGTCGGCCAGGGCGTGGCCAACACGGTCACCGGCTTCCTCGGCGGCATGGCCGGCTGCGCGATGATCGGCCAGTCGATCATCAACGTGACCTCCGGTGGCCGTGGCCGCCTGTCCTGCCTGGTGGCCGGCGTGCTGCTGCTGGTGCTGGTGGTGTACGGCAGCGACCTGGTGCGGCAGATTCCGATGGCGGCGCTGGTGGCGGTGATGATCATGGTCAGCATCGGCACCTTCAGCTGGCGCTCGCTGCGCGACCTGCGCACCCATCCACGCAGTTCGTCGGCGGTGATGCTGCTGACCGTGGTGGTCACCGTGGCCACCCACGACCTGGCCAAGGGCGTGCTCAGCGGCGTGCTACTGTCGGCGCTGTTCTTCGCGCGCAAGGTCGGCCGCTTGCTGGAGGTGCAGCGCGAGGAGGCCGGCGACACGCAGGTCTACCGCGTGCGCGGCCAGGTGTTCTTTGCTTCCGCCGGCCAGCTGGGCGCGACGTTTGACTACCAGCAAGTGGCACCGAAGGTGCAGATTGATCTGGGCGATGCCCATCTATGGGATCTGACCGCCGTGGCCGCACTGGAGCGCGCGCAGGAAAAACTGGCCGCGCATGGCGCCGAGGTAACGGTGGTGGGGCTCAATGCCGCCAGCCGGACGTTGATCGAGCAGGTGGGTGGACGCGGCGGCGGACACTGAGTTCGCACTCATCAATCGCCGCCATCTGTGCTGGAGCATGGGTCCATAAGCGCTTCGGCAGATGCCAGGGCATGCACTGGCATCTGCCTTTGATTCGGCCGGGGGCACCCGGGTGACCGCAGCGGCGGTCACCCGCGTTGTTGCATCAGTGCCTGCGGCCCATGCACCTGACCTCCACCCGCATGTCGGCGTCCATTACTTCGCTGGTGCAGATCATCTGGTTGTCGCCCGGGCCGATGTTGGGGCGCACGCCCAGATCGAAGAGGTAGCGGCTGAAGTCCATGTAGGCGTCACTGGTGATGCCACCGGGGAACTCGTACACCACCGGCTTGCCGTCCTTGGCAACGTCTGCTTTGGTCTCTGGAACCGGGTTCCCGTGAACGTCGCGGCCGGTGCCGGGAATGGGCGCCCAGCTTTTCATCTCGATGTCGTAGGAGGCCTTGATCCTGGAACCATCGGCGAAGTTCAGGGTAGTCACCGGGCGGCCCGCAGTCAGCGAGATGTTCTTTCCCCTGACCGAATTGACGAACGTCATGTGCGCCGCATACCCGCGGGCGAGCCAGGAGGCATTCAACTGCTCGATCGCGTTGTTCATCCTGGCCGGGCTCTGCAATGCATCGTATACGGTTGCCGGAACCGGCCGGTCTGCGGCGGGAGCCGCCAGTGCCCGTCGCACGCGTGCAGTCGCCATCGCTTGCTGGGGGAGTCTCCACGTGTTCGATGCAACGTCGTAGTTCATTTCAAGGCTGCGCCCATTCGCGTGCCAGAAGCGGACCAGGGCTACGAAGTAGTCTTCCAGGTCCTGTTCGATCGGCAGCTCCTGGATCCTGCGATCCCACAGGATGACGAACTTCCGTATCTCTCCAGTGGAAATACTGGTTACCAGTGCACCGCCGACGTCGACGTCCGACAGCGCGGCCGCCTGCATCTGAGCGTATGAACACCCTTCGCACGGGATATCTTGTATGTGCTTCACCTGCGCGTGCGCTCCCTGCGCACAGAGCAACAACGCCACCGCAGTGGCGTATCGGAACAGCCTCATCGAATTCGATTCCTAGATGGATGGATTGGGTAGGAAATGAATGACGATCCTGGCTACTGACGCAATGACCAGCGCAATCGACACGGCGCGGGTAAAGCGATGAATCTCGCGCCGTTGGAAGGGTATCCATACCGTGAGCAGGATGGTCGTGAGACCAAAAACCAGCACCGGGGTGCCGGAGGTCGTCATCGCCATGCACAGGCTGATGAAGCCGAACAGCTCCAGGACCAGTTCGATATAGGTGCGTTGCTGCATTACATGTTCCGTTTGCTTGGGACATCCATGCCGCACATCGATATGCGGCGCTCAAATGATATCACTTCTCATTCGTATTTGATGAGGTGGCGGGCGTGTGCCGCACCGGCAATGGGGCGCCGACGCTTCGCACATCGCCTGACGCCCCGGCGTCATTCAGCCACCGGGTGTAAACTGTTGATCTCACTGGCAATGCCAGTCTCCACGATCAACACTCCGATGACGTCCGCCACCGCCCGTTACGCCGATTCCCTGCGCCTGTCCGTTGCCCCGATGATGGACTGGACCGACCGCCATTGCCGCGTGTTCCATCGCGTGCTGGCGCCGGGCGCGCGGCTGTACACCGAGATGGTGCACGCCAATGCGGTCATCCATGGCGACCGCGAGCGCCTGCTCGGCTTCGATGCCAGCGAACAGCCGCTGGCGCTGCAGCTCGGTGGCAGCGATCCGGCGCTGCTGGCGCAGGCCGCGCGCATCGCCACCGAGTGGGGCTACGACGAAGTGAACCTCAACTGCGGCTGCCCGTCCGACCGCGTGCAGGCCGGGCGTTTCGGCGCCTGCCTGATGCGCGAGCCGGTGCTGGTGGCCGAGTGCGTGGCGGCGATGGTCGATGCGGTCGACATCCCGGTGACGGTGAAATGCCGCCTGGGCGTGGACGAAGACAACGATTACGACGTGTTCGCCGCCTTCGTCGACCGCCAGATCGCCGCCGGTGCCAGCATGGTCGTGGTGCATGCGCGCAATGCCTGGCTCAAGGGCCTGTCGCCGAAGGAGAACCGCGAGGTTCCGCCGCTGAAGTACGACTGGGCCTACCGCCTCAAGCAGGAGCGCCCGGCACTGCCGGTGGTGATCAACGGCGGCCTGGCCAGCATCGAGGCGGTGCAGGCGCAGGCCGCGCACGTCGATGGCGTGATGCTGGGCCGCGCGGCCTACCACGACCCCTACCTGCTGCATCAGCTGGAGGCGCTGCACACCGGCGCCCCCCTGCAGCCGCGTGGCGACCTGTTGCGCGCGCTGCGCCCCTACGTGGAAGCGCGGCTGGCCGAAGGTCTGGCGCTCAAGCACATCACCCGCCACCTGCTGGGCCTGTTCCACGGCCAGCCCGGTGGCCGCGCGTTCCGCCAGGTGCTGAGCGAGGGCGCACACCGCCCGGGTGCGGATTGGACCCTGGTCGAGCAGGCGCTGGCGGTCACCGAACGCGATGCCGATCGCGCCGCAGCGTGATGCTCGTCACATTCCTGGCTTGACAAGGCCAGCGCTTTCGTCCCGAATGTTCACCTAGATGAACGACTCGCGGCATCACCCGGAAAAGTTCAGATCGGATTCACTGCCCTAAACCAAGAATTTGCAAAGGAATTGTAAAGGCCGGGTCCCGCACCCGGCTCCCGGATTTACGACTTTTGAACGAATCGCCGTGCTCGGCTAGGATCGCATCGATGTCTTCCGCTCCCTTCCATTGCCGCATTGCCCTGGCCACCTGCGTGGTGCTGGCGGCTGCGCCGCTGTCTTCGGCGCTGGCGCAACAGCCGCCGCGTGGCGATCAGGGGCGCGCGGAGATGATGGAGCGGGGCGAGCGCGGTGGCCGTGGCGACGAGCGCTCGCTGTCCGATGCCGTGCGCCGTGTGCAGCGCACCACCGGCGGCCACATCCTCGGCGCCGAGCGCGTGCCGTTCGATGGGCGTGACATCAACCGGGTGAAGTACATGGACGACCGGGGCCGTGTCCGCTACATGGACGACCCCGCCCCGTCGCGTTCACAGCCGCGCACGCCGCGGTCGGATATGTCATCACTACGCGGCGATAACCCCTGAACAGGGATAGTTGTCGCTATCAACCCGTACCCCACAGGCCTCCGGGCCACACCCAGGACACTAGGGAGAGTTCATGCGTATCCTTCTGGTCGAAGACGAAGCCCCGCTGCGTGAGACCCTGGCAGCCCGGCTCAAGCGCGAAGGCTTTGCCGTCGATGCTGCGCAGGACGGCGAGGAAGGCCTCTACATGGGCCGTGAAGTGCCGTTCGATGTCGGCATCATCGACCTCGGCCTGCCCAAGATGTCGGGCATGGAGCTGATCAAGGCCCTGCGTGACGAAGGCAAGAAGTTCCCGGTGCTGATCCTGACCGCGCGTTCGAGCTGGCAGGACAAGGTCGAGGGCCTGAAGCAGGGCGCCGACGATTACCTGGTCAAGCCGTTCCACGTCGAAGAGCTGCTGGCCCGCGTCAACGCGCTGCTGCGCCGCGCCGCCGGCTGGAGCAAGCCGACCCTGGAATGCGGCCCGGTTGCCCTGGATCTGGCAGCGCAGACGGTCAGCGTGGCCGGCAGCAATGTCGACCTGACCAGCTACGAGTACAAGGTGCTGGAGTACCTGATGATGCATGCCGGGGAACTGGTCTCCAAGGCCGACCTCACCGAGCACATCTACCAGCAGGACTTCGACCGCGACTCGAACGTGCTGGAAGTGTTCATCGGCCGCCTGCGCAAGAAGCTGGACCCGGATGGCGAACTGAAGCCGATCGAGACCGTGCGCGGTCGCGGCTACCGTTTCGCGATCCCGCGCAACGAGGGCTGAGCCGGCTCCGCCTGGCGACACCATGATGTCCGGCCGTCTGTGGTTCTTCCGACGCTGGCGGCCGCGCTCCCTGCAGGCGCGCCAGATGCTTGCCGCGTCCGTGGGCCTGGTCGCGTTCCTGGCGCTGGCCGGTTATGCGCTTGACGCCGCCTTTGCCGATACGGCCAAGGCGAACCTGCGCGAGCGCCTGAAGAATTACGCCACCGCCTACGCGGCCGGTATCGATTTCACCCGCGACCGCTCGCTGTACATCCGCGAGCAGCCGCCGGATTCGCGCTTCGACGTGCCCGGCAGCGGCCTGTACCTGCAGGTGGTGATGCCGCACGGCAAGGGCAATTCGATGTCGGCCGAAGGCCCGATGCTGCCCACCGTCGGCGGCGGCCTGCTGGCACCGCGCCAGGAAGTGTTCGAAGGCCCGCTGCCGATGATCCAGATCGATGGCAGCCAGGGCTCGGTGTACCGCTATGGCCTGGGCCTGGTGTGGGATGCCGACGCCGATCCGGCCACCGAATTCCCGTACACCATCTACGTGATGGAAGACTCGCGCGCGCTGGGTGCGCAGCTGCGTGTGTTCCGCGGCCGCGTCTGGTTCTACCTGGGCGGCATCGGCCTGATCCTGCTGCTGCTGCAGACCGTCATCCTGCAGTGGAGCCTGCGTCCGCTGCGCCGGGTGATCACCGAGCTGACCAAGGTCCAGCGCGGCGAGACCGAGCGCATGAGCGAGCGTCACCCGCGCGAACTGGAGCCGCTGACCGACAGCATCAACGCCTTCATTGAGAGCGAGCGCGAGAACCTCGAACGCCAGCGCAACACCCTGGCCGACCTCGCGCACAGCCTGAAGACCCCCATTGCGGTGCTGCGCACGCAGATGGACAGCGGTGCCGGCGATGGCGCGCTGCGCGAGGAACTGGACGTGCAGCTGCAACGCATGAACAACCTGGTGTCCTACCAGCTGGCGCGCGCGGCCTCCTCGGGCCACAAGCTGTTCTCCGCACCGTTGCCGATCGAATCCAACGCCGAGGAAATCGTGCGTGGCCTGGAGAAGGTCTATGCGGCCAAGGGCGTGCTGTGCGAATTCGACATCGACCCGGCCGCGCGCTTCCACGGCGAGCCGGGTGACCTGCAGGAGTTGCTGGGCAACCTGCTGGAAAACGCCTTCAAGTGGGCCAAGCGCCGCGTGCTGCTGACCGCACAGCCGCTGCCGGCACCGAATGCGCGCCGTGCCGGCCTGCTGCTGGCGGTGGACGATGATGGCCCCGGCATCGCCCCGGATGACATCGGCAAGGTGCTGCAGCGTGGCGTGCGTGGCGACGAGCGCGTGCAGGGGCACGGCATCGGCCTGTCGATCGTGCAGGACCTGATCAAGGATTACCGTGGTGAACTGGCCGTGGGCCGTTCCAGCGAACTGGGCGGCGCCCGTTTCGAAGTGCGCCTGCCGCCGGGGCCCTAATCAACGTCGCCGGGCATGGCCCGGCGTACGGATGAATCAACCGGCCATCTTCGGCGGCTCGCCATACAACCGCCGCAGCTGCGCGGCCACTTCCGGCAACGCCTGCTGCAGCAGATCCGGTGCGGAGAAGTGGTACTCGCTGGCCACCGCGAAGAATTCTTCCGGCGCTTCGGCCGCATACGGATCGATCAGCACTTCTTCGCCCGCATCCACCTGCGCGCAGAACGCATCGTAGGCGCGCTGGAAGATGGCCGCCCACTCACGCTGCCATTCGCGCGGCAGCGGCGGCGTGCCGTCCATCGCGCCATCCAGCGCATCCAGCTTGTGCACCATCTCATGTACCGCCACGCAGTAACCCTCGTGCGGCGCATCAAGGTCGGCCTGCACATCGGCCCAGGACAGGATCAGCGGACCACTGTCCCACGATTCGCCAATCAGCTCGTCATCCCATTCGTGCAGCACGCCGGCCGCATCCAGGTGGCTGCGGTGCACACGGAACGCATCGGGATAGATGATCAGCTGCGACCAACCTTCCAGCCCCACCTCACCAAATTCCAGCAACGGCAGGCAGCACAGCGCGGCCAGCAGCACGCCATCGCCGGGCTGCAACTGCAACTCGCCGATCGGGGTGAGGGTCTTCTCATGCAGGAAGCGCGTGGCCAGCGTGCGCAGGCGCATGCGGCGCGCATCGTCGAGGCCGTGCAGCCAGGCCGCGCGGCGGCAGGCGTCATCCCAAAGCGCATCGTCAATCGGCCGCGGCGCAGGCCGCAGCCACTGTAGCAACGACTTGATCAGCGGAACATTCCCGGCAGGTAGCTGTGCCACTTCGGGGCGCGGATGCGCTGCAGCACGTCGTCGTCGCTGCCACCGCCGCCGGTGCTGGTGTTGGCGGCCGGGCGTACCGCCGCCGGCTTGGGCGGGGCGGCCGATGCCGTGGCGGTCGGTGCGCGCTGCGAGGCCGCATCGCCGTTGGAGGACACACACGCTCCGCGGCTGTCGTCCAGCGCTGCCGTTGCAGACGCCGCGAAGGGCATCGTCAGCAGGATCAGGCAATGGGCATAACGGCGCATTGACGACATCCACGTTAAGGGAGGGTGAGTTCCCGATTCTAGCCCGAACCCGGCGCTCCGTTGGAAGCCCCCGCAGAACCCAGCGTGGCGGGCGTCGCTGGCGGCTTTCCCGCATAATTCCACCCTGACTTCGTGGAAGCTGCCGTGGACGATCGCCAATTGCTGGCCAAACTCGCTGCCGGTCGTCTGTCCGGCGACGCCCTGGCCCGTGAGCTGGGCCAGACCCGGGCGGCCATTTGGAAGCGCATTCAAGGACTTAGGGCCGCCGGTGTGGACATCGAGGGCCGCGCTGGCGAGGGTTATGGCCTGACCCGCCCGGTTGACCTGCTGGACCCGGATGCCATCCGCGCCGGCCTGCCGCCCGAAGTGCTGCCGCTGCTGCACGACCTGCAGGTGGCCTGGACGGTGGACTCCACCAACGCCGAATTGCTGCGGTGCAGCGCGCCCCAGCGCGGGGTCAGCGTGTTGCTGGCCGAGCGCCAGACCGGTGGCCGTGGCCGCCGTGGCCGCAGCTGGGCCTCGCCGCTGGCCGCTCACGTGTACCTGTCGGTGCTGCGCCTGTTCTCCGGTGGCCTGGGCCGCCTGGCCGGGCTGAGCCTGGTGGCCGGCATCGCGGTGGCCGAAGCCCTGCACGACCTCGGGTTCACCCAGGCGCAGCTGAAGTGGCCGAATGACCTGATCGTCGATGGCAAGCGCAAGCTGGTCGGCCTGCTGGCCGAGGGCGGCGGCGAATACGCCGGCCCGGCGCGCGCGGTGATCGGCATCGGCATCAACACGCACATGCCGCCGTCGTTCGCCGAACAGATCACCCAGCCGTGGGTGGATCTGGACACGCTGGCGGGCACGCCGGTGGACCGCAACGTGGTGGTCGCCGCCGTGCTCGCGCGCCTGTTGCCTGCGCTGGAGGAATTCGATCGTGAAGGGCTGGCGCCGTTCCTGCCGCGCTACGCCGCCTTCGACATGCTGGCCGGTCGCGAAGTACGCGTGGAACTGGAAGGGCAGTGGCAGCACGGTACCGCGCTGGGCCTGGCCGATGACGGCGCGCTGCGCGTGCGCATCGACGGCCGCGAGCGCCTGCTGCACGCCGGCGAAGTCAGCGTGAGGGCGGCATGAGCGATTGGTTGTTCGACCTGGGCAACTCGCGCTTCAAGTTCGCGCCGTTGCAGGGTGACCGTGCCGGTGACGTGCAGGCCTGGGCGCATGGCGCCGAAGGCATGGCCGGGCAGCCACCGCACAGCCTGCCCAGCGGTACCACCGCGTTCGTGGCCAGCGTGGCCGCACCGTCGCTGACCAGCGCCATGCTGGACCAGCTGCAGCGCCGCTTCGAACACGTGCACGTGGTGCGCACCAGCGCCGAATGCGCCGGCGTGCGCATCGCCTATGCCAAGCCGGAAAAGTTCGGTGTAGACCGCTTTCTGGCGCTGCTGGCTGCGGCCAAGGCGCAGCGCCCGGTGCTGGTGGTCGGCGTGGGCACCGCACTGACGATCGATCTGCTCGACGCCGACGGCCAGCACCACGGTGGTCGCATTTCCGCATCGCCCACCACCATGCGCGAAGCGCTGCACGCACGCGCGGTGCAGCTGCCCGCCACCGGTGGTGACTACAGCGAATTCGCCAACGACACCGCCGATGCGCTGGCCTCCGGCTGCGATGGTGCCGCCGTGGCGCTGATCGAACGCAGTGCACAGCAGGCGCATGCGCTGCTGGGCGTGGCAACGTCGCTGCTGGTGCACGGCGGCGGCGCACCGGCGCTGATGCCGCTGCTGCCGGGCGCCGATTACCATCCCTCGCTGGTGCTCGATGGCCTCGCCCGCTGGGCGGTGCACCAGCCCGCAGGCTAGTATCCGCGCATGCTGACCCGTGCCCTGATCGTCGTACTGGCCATTCTCAATCTTGGCGTCGCCTGCTGGTGGCTGCTGCGCGATGCGCCGCAGAAGCCTGCGCCGCCGCCGCAAGCGCCCGGCGTGGCCGAGCTGCGCTGGGTGCCCGGTGGTGTGGATGCGGCTGCGGCCGCCGAAGCTGCTGCTGCTGCCCCGACCGCGCCTCTGATGGAAGGCGAGCCGGCTGAGAAGACGGCCGTGGCGGCGACGCCAGCGCCCGTTGTACCGGCCAAGCCCGAGGCCACGTCGGTTGCCGCAACGGCCAAGCCGGTGACGCCGCCCGCGCCGACCCCGACCCCCGCGCCGGAAAAGCCTGAGACCCCGCCCGCAGCAGCCGCCGAGCCGCCGCGCTGCGTCGCGCTGGGTCCGTTTGCCGACCGCGCCGCCGCCACCAGCGCGCAGGGTAAGGCCGGCAACGTGATCAGCCAGGTGCGCCTGCGCGAACAGCCCGCTGCCAGCGGCAGCGCCCGCTACCGGGTGCTGTTGCCGGCCGCCGCCAACCGCGAAGAAGCCCAGGCCACGGTGAAACGCATCGTTGCCGCCGGCCTGAGCGACTACTACATCATCAGCCAGGGCGAGGACGCCAACGCCGTGGCGCTGGGCCAGTACCGCAACCGCGAAGGTGCCGAACGGCGCATGGCCGCCGTGCAGGCCGCCGGCTTCCAGCCGCGCCTGGTGGCCAGCGGCGACGCCGGCCAGTGGTGGCTGGAGGGGCAGCTGGCGGCGGGCACGCAGCCGGCGCAGGCCCAGCAGCGCAGTGGCGCGGCGCAGAGCCGGTCGCTGGAATGCGCACGGTTGCGCTAGAATCCCCCGGACCGCGGCGCTGCCGCCGGTGATGCACCCATGCCGCTTTAGCTCAGTTGGTAGAGCAACTGTCTTGTAAACAGTAGGTCATCCGTTCGATTCGGATAAGCGGCACCAATAAGTCATTGAACAAAAAGAATGTGTTGGTGGGTCGATAGCCTTAGAATTTAGGTTGGCCGGTAAAGGGATGCCGGTAGAATCAATTGGAAGAGTCCGCGCGCTAAGACGCGTCAGACGCTAACAGATCAAGGCTCTTGAGGATTTGTCGATGAGAGGGCCAACTGTCAACTCATCGCAACTATCGGTAAACAGGCGTGTGGGATATGCCAATTGCCGCCGATCACGGGCGGGCCTCCGCGCGTGTCTAAATTATCCTTCAAGGATTGCGAATTCCCGCAGCCTGGTGGCCAGGTATCCGCCGGTAATCGCAAACTGTTGTGCTACTGCCTAAATGCGGACTGGGTGTTAGACAAACTCAGATTCGTCGTCGAAGTCTTCGTCGTCTTCCTCATAGTGAGCGTATGAACTATGGAAGTAACCGTGCTTTAGCAGCCCCTCCGCGTACTGGCGAGTTTTTAGATCTCCAAAGTTAGAGCAGATTCCGAGGACAGTTCCACTTATCAGCAGTTTGCCATTTTCTCGTGAGATGTTCTTTACATGGATCAAGCTTCCTTGATTCCTCGTGCCTGAAAGCCATTCACCTTTGGCCGAGCTTGAAGTGGCCTCCCAACGGTCAAAAACGAAGCTTACCTCGACGTGATTGGCAGTTCTGTAGCCTCGGTACATTTGACCTGGCCCCTTGCCATTCTTCTTGTTCGTAAGGGCGGAGAAAGTGTGAGCGCCTTGAACAAAAATGAAATCTCCTGGCACCAAGGCAAAGGCCAAGACGCCTCGTTCGAGCCAGTCAGAGATATTTACTATCGCCAGTTTAGATATGACGCGGTTTAGGACTTCGGAGGCGTAGAAGTACCGCTGTATAATTTTTGGTCCTTCGTACTTGTAGGAGAGTCTGTTCTGATTGGTTACGGGTTCGGGTAGCCCGCCGGGCTCAACGATGCCCCGTGATACGAGGTCCGAGAATCTTTCTACTTCACTGAAATTGATTTGGAGTTCTTTGGCAATCTCAAAAACACGAAGCTCATTGATGTAATTCCAGTTTGAATAATCAAGCTGCATCGCCTTCAAGATCGACTCTGAGTCAAATTTCTTTACTTTGGCTTCCCAGGCCTTCTTCGACCTTCTGAGTGTCTTGGAATCGAGGTTCTGTGCCAGTTCCTTCTTAGTGTGCGCATCGCTATGGTGGACTAAGCACAAAACTGCGAGATTCTCCGGAGCATGAGAGCGACTTCGAGACCACTCATCTATATGGTGAACGATGATTGGTAGCCCTGGTTCGCGACAGATGCAGCATTGAAATCGGTTGTCGAAAAGAAGCTTTGAAATAACATCAGTAGGGATTGGTGGGCGGCGCTCATTAAGAATTCTTTTTATAAATTCATCACTAAGACCGGCAGACCTCATCTCATCTTCTGACGATATCTTGAGTTTTGAGATTGTCCATCCTCTCATTCTGAGTTTATGTGCTGACTCAGAGTCCAGTCCCCTCGCAATGAATGACTTTTCAGTTTGATGCATGGCAATTGCTCCAAAGATCACTGATCTACTTGCGAGTCTTTAGCCGGAATTGGCTGTGTTTCCAGATGTATTTTCATCTGCTGCCAAGGGTGGGTATCCAGTGGAGATCAAGAAGATTATTATTTTCGCCATCCTATCCAGGCTCAATAACGAGCGGCAATGGACCTCGAAAGGATTCACGAGATACGTCGAGACATGGAATGAATCGACCAGCTTAGTCAAGACAGTGTAGGTTCAATTCTGATCGGGATATATCGCGCGCGACCATCTACTCTTGGCCGTCATCGGCACGCGTTGCTCGACTCCATGGTGCCTCTACCCGGTTCGTTCGCTTCGGAAAGGCGGTACCACGAGGAATCGAAGGAGGTCTTGAGCTTCGGGTCTCAAAGAAGGCCAGCGCACTGCGTTGGCCTTCTCGAAGGCGGGTCGTCACCAAGTTACCTTCCACATGCCACCGCCCTGACACCGATCACAGTGGTGGAACGATTGCCAATCGTTCCGTCCCTCCTTCTTCTCGACCCCCTTCCAAGCTTTGTCGGCCGAGTGAGCGTTTGTCCATCTATTGTGTCCACAATCGCCACGTCGTTCCATCACATCGTGATTTGGTGTGGAGTAGATTTTTTTGTAATAAACGATCTGACCAGGTGTGATGTCGTCACGGCCCTCGTCGTCACTGCTATCATCCTCATCTTCGTCATGTGCGTCAGGGTCGTTGGCTGGAGCCATGATGCGTGCGTATTCAAGCTGAGCTTCGGCATTTTCTGCTCGAGTTCGTTCCAAAGACAGCTCGGTTGTTAGTTCAACCAACTTCCGCTGAGCGTCGTCCAGATCGCTCACCAGGGTGTTCGCGATTTCCCAAGCTTCAGCGGAATCCGAAGCCGTACGATGCAGCTCGGCGAGTCTTTTTCGAGCCTGTGCCCTGAATATTGCACTGATCTCGGACGGCTCCGAAATTGACAGTGCTGCTGCAGACATGACTCTCTGGCGGAGCAGTGAGCGAAATCTATCCTCTGCATTGCTATGCGTCGGACTCTCAAGCATCCGCTCCGAGGTCCAAACAGTGCTGGAAACTTGATCAAGCGCAGTTCCTCCGGTCGGCCAGTAGATGCGCACGGCGCCGTCATAGCAGGCGAGTTTTCGACCGAGGCGGTGAGAAATCTCCTTTGCTGCCTCCTCATCTACAGAAGACACGTAACTAAGTCCGACCAAGTCCGACGCGATCTTTCTGTCCAGTCCGTCCCATACAAATTGACCGCGTTCCTGAGAAATCAGAACCAGAGGAAACTTGCGCTGACTCGATAGAATTACTCGACAGACTTCGGCACCTTCTTCTGCGCCTCCGAAATGCTGAGGCTTCCCAGAAGGAAGTGCGGCGCCATTTAGTTGCCAATCTCTGTGGCGGCGAATTACGTCACGTAGTACTGCCGGGCAACGACCACTTGTAGGTCTGTGAGATATTCTTGTATTGATGTTACAAGCGGAGACGGATGCATATACGGAAACCTTATCCTGCGATCCCGTGAGACAGATGCGGGTTACAAACTCTTGGCTTTCGTTTGCCTTCTCCCGTAGGATGAGCTCTTCTGCGTACTCACCATCAATATCCACAACTTCTCTAGTGTAGCGACCTCCACCGCCGGGCGTCTCAGATTCAAAAGCCCCCGGTGAAGTGTTCGGATCTGCAACACCCTTCTGAGAAAGCCATTCACTAAAGCTGGAATTGACTGACTTAATTCGGGCTGCACGCTCATCAGCTGAAAGGCCAATTCGTTCAAGCAAATACGTGGAAATTGTTTGCACCTGTCCCCCCACTAGTTCTTTGGCTATCACAGCATCTTAACGGATAGTGGGCATTGTGAAAGCACCCTGATGCATTTGCGCTGCAGCATAGGCCTCTACACCGCGCGCTAGCGTCAACCCAATTGACCGTCTAGATTCCTCGCCACGGCTTAGGTACCTAGTGCCCTTATACCGGTGATCATGGTCGAAGGCACTCCCGTCTGGAGTCTTACTGCCTCATCGCGCATACAGCGGCCCGCCGCACCTGCGGTCCTTGCTTCTCTCGCATTCCCTTCACTTGCGGTAACCATGCTGGTAGCTGGGCCAGATGGCGGGAAAATTGGGAATGGATAGCCTAAGCCACTGATTCTAGAGTTTTGCTTAACTATCTTGTAAGCACTAGGTCATCCGTTCGATTCGGATAAATCGCACTAGCGAAAAGGTGCGGGCGCATCGTCGTCTGGGGTGCGAAGGTTCGTTGAGCATACCTCCGCACCGAGCGTCCTTCCCTCTTTGCTTCGCTGTTTTGTCTCCCGCTCGTGAAGCGTCGGCGTGCCTATTGCCATGTGCATTCCGCATATTTGAAAGGCTGTAGCCAGTAGGCTACATTTCTCCATGAAGATCCAGCGTACCCGCCAGTTCGCGACATGGATTGACACTCTCTAAGGACGTAACCGCGCGCGCATCCTGGTTCGCATCGCTCGACTCGCCGAAGGTCATCCGGTTGATCACCACTATCTAGGGGACGGTGTTTCCGAACTGCGTATCGATGCAGCGCCGGGCTACCGCGTGTACTACACCCAGCGCGGCAGGCAGTTGCTGATTCTTCTGGTCGGAGGTGACAAAAGCTCACAGCAACGCGATATCGAAAAGGCCAGGGAGATTGCGCGTGCCCCGTGAGCGTCGAACTGGCTGTAGGCGAAGCGACTCAATACCGAAGTACTGGAGCTGTTCCATCATGGCCACCAAGAAAAAAGTCGAAATCAAAGCATTTGATGTGGCCGAACATCTTCGGACACCCGAAGAGATGGCCGCCTATCTCGATGCCTGCATCGAGGAAAGCGATGGCGATTCTGCCTTCATCGCCAAGGCGCTGGGCGACATCGCGCGCGCGCAAGGCATGAGCAAAGTTGCACGTGCGGCGGGTCTGTCACGGGAGAGTCTGTATCGCGCACTCTCGGGCAAGCGCAGTCCTGATTTCGCCACCATCCTGAAGGTGACCCGTGCCTTGGGTGTGCGCCTGCATGCCAGTGCCGTTTGAGGCATCAAGGCACTGCGCTCCAATTCTGCTACCTCAAGAAGTCCGCTGCGATCAGGTTCAATCAGACCGAATGATGCGGATCAACCCTCGTGTTGCCGATCCGTTTCCGAAAGCGGCCACCGTGCCACAGCGGAATACCTCTTTCGCACCGTCATGGTTGATGAATGAGATCGTGCAGTGTGCCCGCGTTCCCGGCGCGACGCGGGTGATGGCGCGATCATTCAGCACGAAGCTGTACCACATGAGTTCAGGGCTTATCGAAAGCGCCATGGGGCGCGCGGTGCAGGCGATCATCTCGGCAACAGCGCCGCCGCGCGAATCCACTTCGTCCAGCCGCAGCTCAACGAGAACAGGTTTCAGGTTTGGATAGGGTGTGCTCATTTCAGGAGCGGGTCTGCCTGATTCGATAGCCGGGGTAGCGACGCGTTGAACCTGTGCATTGGGAATCCCGCTGGCCTGCATTATTGAGCCCCCCGCGCCTGCAACGCCACATACTCGGCCAGCCCCCGGCAGGCCAGCATCAGCCCTTCGCGCACGCCGTCGCCGATATCATCTTTCTCATCCCCATCCACGCGCACGCGCTCGTTGGCGTGGTACAGCTCCAGCAGTGACACCAGGCCCACGGCGGCGCGGTCCCTGCGTGCGGCAGCCACGGCGTCGCCGGCTGTGCTTGCCGGCCCCTGCCACGGCTGCCCGTCGGCGGCATCGCCGGCCTGGATGCGGCGCAGGCAGACGGGCAGGTTGATGGGCGCGGGTGCATCGTTGGCAGCGGCGAAGGCGGCTTCCAGCGGCTGCGCCAGTTCGAGCGGCAGATGCAGGGCGGCCTCGCCCAGCGTGGCGGTCAGATACGGGTAGAGCGTCTTGGACATGCGGGCATCCTCGTCGGGCACAGAGGCGCCGCCACGATAGGGTGGCGGGCGATACGTGGTTTCCAATCCCGGGACTGAATGAGCCGGTGGGCACAAGGCCCCCACGCACCGCCCGCCGTAGGCCGGCGAACGGATTGCCAGCCGGCGCCGCTCTTGGGAGGACGACGCCGGCTGGCAAGCGTATACAGCTTTCAGTCTTCGGGTTGGAAATCCCGGCCACCAGCTGCAGGTGGCGATTCATCATGCGTGTGCCAACTCACCGCCTACCAGTCGATTGTTTCGATGGCATCGGGTGATCTGAAAGGAAAAATGAATTATCGCGATTGGCCTGTTCCCGCCGCTGCGATGCCGAAAGCGACATATCGCGCAATGCGATCATCCGCCGGAAATCGGCAGGCCTCAGCGCGGTTGCGAGGCCTGGAAAGACCTACAAAGTGAAGCTGGCTTAACAGCCCGGGTGGAGGCGCCACAGCCACCATAGCAAACATAAACCCCCAAACGCGCGCCCGGATATTGATTCTCCTCACACACCACTCCCGGCGGCCCACCGCATACTGTGGGCACACACCCTTCGGGAACCGCCCATGTGTCGCCACGCCCTGCCGCTCACCGTCGCACTGTTGTCCGCCGCGTTCGCAGCCCCGGCCATGGCCGCCGTGCCGTTCTTCAACGCCAGCTGCCCGGGCGGCATCGATGTGCACGCTGATGAAGGCGGGCCGGTCTACGTGCAGGGCCGCGAAACGGCGTTGAAGCGCTTCAACGACCGCTATCTCGAAGCACGCGATGCCAACAGCGGCATCACCCTGTCGATCAGCCGCAACGATGACGGCTCGCCGCAGGTCAGCTACACCGGCCGAGGCGGCGCCAATGGCATCTGCCAGGTCAGCAGCCGTGGTGCGCCCGCGCCCGCCACAAACAGCGCCCGCCCTGGCGACGCTGCCACCGGGGATGCCGCGCTGCCGCGCGAAGTGACTTGTGAATCCACCGGCCAGCAGCAGGTGTCGTGCGATCTGAACACCCGTGGCAATGTGGAGATCGTGCGCCAGCTCAGCCGCACCCGCTGCGAGGAAGGCAAGAACTGGGGCCTGTCGCGGCACTCGGTGTGGGTCAATGGCGGCTGCCGCGCGGTGTTCCGCAATGTGTCTTCGGTGACCACCCCGGCGCCGTCAGGCGATACCGCACTGGGGGCCTGCAATGTGCGCAAGGGCGCGCAGGGCGCCCTGGTCACCCAGATGCCGGTGGGCAGCGATTACCAGGAACTGATCATCGATTATCCCGACGGCCGCTTCCTGTGCATGATGCGCAATAACGGCCAGGTGCAGAGCGTGACGCCGGTTCGCCGACGCGGCCGTTGAATCCGCGGGTTCGGGGCCGGCGTCAGCCGCCGGTCTGCCGCAGCAGCACCCACGCCAGCAGCAGGGCGAACGTTGCGAAAAACGTCAGGCCGAACCACAGCGCGGCAACCTTCACGCTGCCAATCAACGCCGTCAGCATCCGCTGCGGCTCGCTCTTCAGGATCGGGTATTCAGCGTGCGCCTTGCGCAGGCGGTGCCAACCGAATCCGAAGAACACCAGGAACGAGAACGGCGTCAGCAGGAGCGCCGTCTGGATCATCCAGCCGTTCGGCGACGCATCGGCCTTGCCGTTCAACAGAACCGCAAACGCGGCGATGGGCAGCGCGCCCATGAAAAAGCGTGGCCAGGCGGTATTGATGAAGGGCGACATGGCATTCTTCCATGAAGGGCGGTCGGGTCCGCGCGGCATCATGCCATGCCCATGGCCTGCTGCACCGCCGCGAGTGGTGTCACACAGCTCTGGCTAGACTGTGCTTCTTTTTCCCCCGCAGGAGGCACCCATGGCCCATCCCATTTCCGTATCGTTGATCGGCGTTCCCACCGACGTGGGTGCGGGCCATCGCGGTGCACGACTGGGGCCGGAAGCGCTGCGCGTGGCGGGCCTGCCGGAGGCGCTGGAAGCGCGCGGCGTGGACGTGCGCGATGTGGGCAACCTGGATGGCCCGCGCAACCCGTGGACTGCGCCGGTAGAAGGCTACCGCCACCTGGACGAAGTGGTGGCGTGGAACCATGCACTGATGGAAGCCAGTTATGCCGAACTGCAGGCCGGGCGCATGCCGATCATGCTCGGTGGCGACCATTGCCTGGGCATCGGTTCGATCACCGCCGTCGCGCGCTGGTGCCGCGAGCAGGGCAAGACGCTGCGCGTGCTGTGGCTGGATGCGCATTCGGATTTCAACACCAGCGATGTGACCCCGTCGGGCAACATCCACGGCATGCCGGTGGCCTGCCTGTGCGGCCTCGGCCCCGACGCGCTGACCCGCCTGGGCGGCAGCGCACCGGCGATCACCCCGGCGCAGATGCACCAGATTGGCATCCGCTCGGTGGACCCGGAAGAGAAGCGCCTGATCAAGACCCACAAGGTGGATGTCTATGACATGCGCTACATCGACGAGAACGGCATGAAGCGCGCGGTGGAAGCGGCGCTGGCCGGCATCGACGAGAACACCCATCTGCATGTCAGCTTCGATGTGGATTTCCTCGACCCGAGCATCGCCCCGGGCGTGGGCACCACCGTGCCGGGCGGGGTGAACTACCGCGAGGCGCAGCTGGTGATGGAGATGATTGCCGACACCGGGCGCATGGGTTCGCTGGATATCGTCGAGCTCAACCCCTTGTTGGACAAGCAGAATGCCACCGCCGAGCTGGCCGTGGATCTGGTCGAAAGCCTGTTCGGCAAGTCCACCCTGATGCGCGATTGAAGGCGTCCCCTGAACGGAATCCCGAACCGTTCACACCCGCTCCACGCCCCTGCCGCCAGATTGCACTTCACGCGGCGGCAGTGGGCATTGGTGCCCTCCCGCCGAGCGAAAGAACCCCATCCGCGAATGAAGCGGTATAGCGGCGAACCCAAGGAGAAGCCCATGAAGCGCGTAGTTGCCCTGATGCTGTTGTCGATGTTCTCGGTGGCCCTGCTGGCCGGTTGCAACACCGTGGCCGGTGCTGGCAAGGACGTGCAGAAGGCCGGTGAAAAGGTTGAGGACGCCGCCAAGGGCAAGTAAGCCCGGCGCGGAACGCAACAGGAAAAGGCCGGGGCTTCCCGGCCTTTTTTGTGCGTGCTGATCTGCGCGGGCGTGCACCGGTAGTGAACCATTCAAGCAGGTGAGCACGCATTTCATTGGCGGTTGACCGGCATTCAACAGCCGCTGCGCGAAGCTGGAGCCACGGTAAGAACGCCGTTGCAACCAAGGACTCCCAGCAATGAACAAAGACATCATTTCCGGCAAGTGGTCGCAGCTGAAGGGCAAGGCCCAGGCCAAGTGGGGCGATCTGACCAACGACGATTTCGATGTGGCCGAAGGCAATGCCGAGTACCTGGCCGGCCGCCTGCAGGAACGTTATGGCTGGGCCAAGGACCGCGCCGAGAAGGAAGTCCGTGAGTTCCAGGATGCGGTGAGCAAGGACTACCCGGACTACAAGTAAGCGCTACAGTTCCCCCCACAGCACAACGCCCGCACCGTGAGGTTGCGGGCGTTGTGTTGTCTGCGCTCAGCGCGCCGGCGGGTCAGGCACGTAGCGGTTCGGGAACGCCTTCGGTTCGCGCGGCAGGCGCGAGGGCGCGTCGACCAGGATGCCGCGCGCACGCAGGTTGCGGGCGCTGTCGTAGCGCAGCTGCAGCACCTGGGCCGGGCTGCGGCTGGCGCGCTCGAACGCGGTATCGCGCACAGAGGACTGTTCGCGCGCACCGTGGCCGGTGCCCAGCGCGGGAGCCTGCGCCTTGCTGGCGTAGCCCTCGATACGGCTGGCACTGGCATCGGCGGCCGCTTCGGCCTGTGCGGCCGGCGCCGGTGGCGGCAGGCCACGGCGCAGGATCGGCTCGGGGCGCCAGCGACGCGCCTCTTCGAACACGGCCACGCCGACCACGCCGATGTTGTCCGGGCGGCCGGTACGGCTGGCGTAGCTGCCGCTGGGGCTGCTGAACACGAACTGCGCCACTTCGTCCTGGCTCTTGCGCCAGCCGGTGATGTCGGCGCGCTGGCCGGGGTTGAGCACGTAGCCGGTCTGCGAGGGATCGGCATTCTCGCCGGAAATGGCGTTGATGCCGTCCACCGACAGCACCACCAGCACCCGGCGCGGGCTGTCGTTGTACAGGCGCACGGCGTAGCGATGGCCACGCTCGCCGGCCACCCAGCGCTGGCCCTCGGCGGGATAGCTGCGCAGTTCGGTGCCACGGTCGCGGTCGACCAGGGTCATGCGCACCGGGCCGCCTTCGTACACCGGCGGCGGGGGCGGGGCCGGGCGGAAACCGGCCAGGGGCAGGATCAGCAGCAGGGGCAGCAGGCGTTTCATCGGGCGTCTCCAGCGGGGTTGAGTGAATGAACGCGCCGCCGGCCCTGACGGGGTTGGCCGTGGGCACGGTAAACTGGCCCCGTTCATCGAAGGTTTCCCCACGCAGTCATGACGACCCGAGTCCTTACCGGCATCACCCCCTCCGGCACGCCCCACCTGGGCAACTACGTTGGCGCCATCCGTCCGGCGATCGCGGCCAGCCGCGCCCCGGGGATCGAGAGCTTCTTCTTCCTGGCCGACCTGCACAGCCTGATCAAGTCCCAGGACCCGCAGCGCACCCAGCGCGCGACCCTGGAGATCGCGGCCAGCTGGCTGGCCTGCGGCCTGGACCCGGAACACGTGTGGTTCTACCGCCAGAGCGACATCCGCGAGACCACCGAGCTGATGTGGTTCCTCACCGCCATTGCCAGCAAGGGCATCCTCAACCGCGCGCACGCCTACAAGGCGGCGGTGGACAAGAACCGCGAGGAAGGCGTGGATGAAGATGCGGGCGTCAGCGCCGGCCTGTTCATGTACCCGGTGCTGATGGCCGCCGATATCCTGATCTTCAAGGCCAACCAGGTACCGGTGGGCCGTGACCAGATCCAGCACATCGAGATGGCGCGCGATTTTGCCCAGCGCTTCAACCACGTGTACGGCAAGGAGTACTTCCCGCTGCCGGACGTGGTGATCGACGAGCAGGTGGCGACGCTGGCCGGCCTGGATGGCCGCAAGATGAGCAAGAGCTACCACAACACCATTCCGCTGTTCGTGCCGCGCGAGGAGCTGAAGAAGCTGGTGTTCTCGATCCTGACCGACTCGCGCGCACCGGGCGAGCCGAAGGACACCGAGGGCTCGGCGTTGTTCCAGATGTACCAGGCGTTCGCTACCCCGGAACAGACTGCCGAATTCGCCAAGGCGTTCGCCGCCGGCATCAGCTGGGGCGATGCCAAGCAGCAGCTGTTCGAGCGCATCGACAACGAACTGTCGCCGCTGCGCGAGCGCTACAACGCGCTGATGGCCGAGCCGGAGAAGATCGAAGCGCTGCTCAAGCGACGTGGCCAGCAGCTGCGCGAGCAGCTGGCGGCCCCGCTGCTGGACGAGCTGCGCCATGCGGTGGGCCTGCGCGACCTGTCCACGGCCGGCGACATCGCCAGCGAGGACGCTGGTGTGGCCCGTGTGGCTCCGCCGCTGTTCAAGCAGTACCGCGAGAAGGATGGCCGCTTCTACTTCAAGCTGACCGCCGGTGACGGCACGCTGCTGATCCAGAGCGAAGGCTTCGATTCGCCGCGCGATGCCGGCCAGCTGATCGCGGTGATCAAGCAGGCCGAGCAGGGCGACCAGCTGCAGAGCGAGCTGTTCAAGCTGGAGGCCGAGGTGGATGCGGTGCTGGCCGCGCTGGCGGCGCTGCGCGAAGCGGCCTGATCGGATAATGCGGTAGAGCCGAGCCCACGCTCGGCTTTGCTTTTGTAGAGTCGAGCCAAGCTCGACTGCTTTTCCGGGCAGCCGAGCATGGGCTCGGCTCTACACAGGGAACCTGCTGTCAGGCGTGGGCCTGGCACATCAGAAGGAGTCTGCGATGGCCTGGTTGTCGCTGCTGCTGTTCCTGCCCTGGTTCCTGCTGCTGGGCAGCCTGTACTGGCTGTTCCCGCGCCAGCCGCGTACTGCGCGGCGGCGCTTGTTCGATGGCACCACCCTGCTGCTGGCCTTCGCGCTGAGCATCGTCTCGATGCTGTGGGGGCACCACATCGGCGTGGTGCAGCCCGGCGCCGGCCCGATCTGGCCGCAGGTGCTGGCGGTGCTGTACGCCTACGGCGCATTCCTGGCGGTGCTGGTGCTGGCCCTGCTGCTGCGACCGCGGTTCGCATTGCGCTGCGGTTGATCGGTAGTGCCGGCCGCTGGCCGGCAACCGCCTTCACCTCGCGACCGCGAGATTGCCGGCCAGCGGCCGGCACTACCCGACCAAAGCCGCATCGAACCCGGCCCGCCCACGCGCCTACCATGGGCGTCTGTTCCCGATCCTGCCAGGTGCGTGCCGATGACCGCCGACCCCAGCATCCACACCATCGATACCGGCTTCCAACGCGCCGACTTCGATGCGGCCTATCTGATTGTTGAAAACGGCCGCGCCGCGTTCGTCGATTGCGGCACCGGGCTGTCAGTGCCGGCCATGCTGCAGGCGCTGGCCGACGCGGGGCTGGGCGTTGAGGCGGTGGACTGGCTGCTGCTGACCCATGTGCACCTGGACCACGCCGGGGGCGCCGGCCTGCTGATGCAGCAGCTGCCGAACGCGAAGGCGGTGCTGCATCCGCGCGGTGCACCGCACATGATCGACCCGACCCGGCTGGTTGCCGGTGCGACGGCGGTGTACGGCGCCGAGGAGATCGCACGCAGCTATGGCCGCATCGAGCCGATTCCGCAGCAGCGCGTGGTGGTGGCCGAAGACGGCCACCGCATCGATCTGGCTGGCCGCGAGCTGATGCTGCTGCACACACCGGGCCACGCGCTGCACCACTACTGCGTGTGGGATGCGCGCAGCCGCAGCTGGTTCACCGGCGATACCTTCGGCATCTCCTACCGCGAGTTGGACAGCGCGCAGGGCGCCTTCATCTTCCCCACCTCCTCGCCGGTGCAGTTCGACCCTGAGGCGATGAAGGCTTCGATCCAGCGCATGCTCGATTACGCGCCGCAGGCGATGTACCTGACCCATTACGGCCGCGTGCAGCAGGTGCAGAAACTGGCCAACGATCTGTTCGAGCAGATCGATGCAATGGCCACCATCGGCCGCCAGTGCGATGACCGCCCGGACCGCCACCGCTGCCTGCTGGCTGCCTTGCAGGCGCTGTACCTGGAACGCGCGCAGCAGCATGGTTGTGCGCTGGACGAGGCCGCCGTGACGGCGGTGCTGGCGATGGACATCGAGCTCAACGCACAGGGCCTGGCCTGCTGGCTGGACCGCATCCGCGCCTGACGCCACGCCTGGCGTGAATGAGGCGAGGGCACGCTGCGCCGCGATGTCACGACCACGTTACACTCTGGTGACTTCCAAGCCTGCCGTGGTATTGCCGTGAATCCGATGCGCGTGTTGCTGCTGTCGTCCTGCCTGTTCGTCGGTGGCCTGGCCCATGCGGCCAACGATCTGCCCGGCGGCGGCATCGATCCGCAGGCGCTGTCGCGTCACGTGCGTGTGCTGGCGTCGGACGAGTTCGAGGGCCGCGCGCCGGCCACTGCCGGCGAAGAGCGCACCGTGCAGTACCTGATCGAGCAGTTCCGCAGCTACGGCCTGCAGCCGGGCGGCGTGGATGGCAGCTGGGTGCAGCCGGTACCGCTGGTGCGTGCACAGCTGGACGGCCCGGCCAAGGCCAGCCTGTCGCTGAAGCAGGGCAAGCGCGCACTGGCCAATGGCGTGGACGTGACCCTGCAGAGCCTGCAGCCGCGCAAGCGCGTGCAGATCAAGGATGCGCCGCTGGTGTTCGTTGGCTACGGCATCGACGCGCCGGAACGCCACTGGAATGACTACAAGGACGTGGACCTGCACGGCAAGATCGCCGTGGTGCTGATCAACGATGCCGACTTCGAGGCCGATGCACCGGGCGCGTTCGACGGCAAGGCGGTGACCTATTACGGCCGCTGGACCTACAAGTTCGAGGAAGCCGCACGCCGTGGCGCCGAGGGCGTGCTGATCGTGCACGAGACCGCGCCGGCCGCCTATGGCTGGGCGACAGTGAAGAGCTCGGGTACCTCGCCGCTGTTCGACATCGAGCGCGGCCAAGCTGACGCGATGGCCCAGCACACGCCGCTGCGCGGCTGGATGCAGCGCGAACTGGCCGAGGCGATCTTCGCCGACGCCGGCCTGGATTTCGATGCCGAGAAGCGCAAGGCAATGCGCGCCGACTTCCGCCCGGTGGCGCTGGACAACGCCAAGCTGAGCGTGGATTTCGCGCTCAAGCGCGAGCAGGTGGTGACCCGCAACGTGGTGGCCAAGCTGCCCGGTGGCGAGCACGGCGACGAGGCGGTGATCTTCTCTGCGCACTGGGACGCGTTCGGCATCGGCCAGCCGGATGCCAAGGGGGACCGCATCCGCCGTGGTGCGATCGACAACGCCACCGGCGTGGCCACCGTGCTGGAGCTGGGCCGCGTGTTCGCGGCCGGCCCGCAGCCGCAGCGCACGCTGTACTTCGTGGCGCTCACCGCCGAAGAGAAGGGCCTGCTGGGTGCCAGCTACTATGCCGCGCACCCGTTGGCGCCGCTGGACAAGACCGCTGCGGTGCTGAACATCGAGATGTTCAGCCCGGATGGCCCGACCCGTGACATTGCGTCGTGGGGCAAGGGCCGGGTTTCGCTGGAAGGCGACCTGGAGCGCGTGGCCAAGGCCCGTGGCCGCAGCTACAGCCCGGATCCGAACCTGGAGGCCGGCTTCTTCTATCGCGCCGACCACTTCGCCTTCGCCCGTTTGGGCGTGCCGGCGATCACCATCGGACCGGGCCTGGACAAGCGGGACGGTGGCGTAGAAGCCGGCCGCGCCCTGCGCGAGAAGTACTTTGCCGACTGCTACCACCAGGCCTGCGATGCCTGGACCCCGAGCTGGGACCCGAGCGGCCACGCCGCCGACACCCTGCTGGTCTACGACCTGGGTGCCGAGCTGGCCAACAGCCGCCGCTGGCCGACGTGGGAAAAGGAATCGGAGTTCCGTGGCGCGCGTGACAAGAGCGAAGCCGCCCGCCGCTGATGGGGGTTGCCGGCCAGCGGCCGGCACTACCGTCGTCGGCGCAGCAGTTTCCACGCGCCCCAGCCGGCTGCCGCGAGTGCGGCCAGATAGCACACCACCATCGTGCGCAGGCCGACGTCATGCAGGGGGCCCGGGCGGGAGCTCCAGCGCAGTTGCAGCGAACTGTGCCCGCTGCCCAGGTCCATCGCCAGTTGCAGCGAAAGCGCGGCGCAGAGCACCAGCAGGGTGATGCCGAAACCGATGCGCGGCCACGCCGCCTGCGCGTCGGGGCGGCGCAGCAGCCAGGCCAGCGCGGTGGCGGCGGCCAGCATCACCGCCATCCACATCAGCGGCGAGGCCGCAGACGCAGCGGCCACCGGCATTGCACCGGTGGCCGCGATCACTACAGCATCCTTACTTGCGGGTGCCGTCGAGCCAGTTCGGGCCCTTGTTGGTGAGGAAGAACACATAGACCACCAACGATACCGCGATCGTCGCGGTCACGTAGATGGCGAACCAGTCGACGTGACCGGTCTTCAGTGCGCCCTGGTACAGCAGCGGGGCGGTGCCGCCGAACAGCGAGTTGGCCAGCGCATAGCCCAGGCCCACGCCCAGTGCACGCACGTGGGTGGGGAACAGCTCGGCCTTCACCACCGCGTTGATCGAGGTGTAGCCGGTGAGGATGACAAAGCCCAGGGCCAGGGTCAGGAAGGCCAGGGTGGCGTCATGCTGGTGCGGCAGCTGGGTGATCAGGTACCAGCTGTACAGCACGCCGCCCACGCCGAAGAACACCAGCAGGCTCTTGCGGCCGATGATGTCCGACAGCCAGCCACCGACCGGCTGCAGCACCATCAGGAACGCCAGCACGCCCAGGTTGATCAGGGTGCCGGTCATCGGGTCGTTACCCGCGAAGGCGCTCTGGATCATCTTCGGGCCGTTCACCGAATAGGTGTAGAAGGCGATGGTGCCACCGGCGGTGATCAGGAAGCACAGCAGCAGCGGGCGCCACTGGTGCACGAACAGTTCGTACATCGAGCCGGACTTCTGTGCCTTGCCCTCGCGCGCGGCTTCGATGGACGACTCCGACAGCGATTCGTCCATGCCCCGACGCAGCCAGAACACCACCACCGCGGCGATGCCACCGATGCCGAAGGCGATGCGCCAGCCCCACTCGGAGATCTCCGGCTTGCCCCAGAAGGTCAGCATCAACAGCAGGGTAAGCTGGGCCAGCACGTGCCCGCCGACCAGGGTGACGTAGTGGAACGAGGACAGGAAGCCGCGACGGCCGGGAATGGCGGCCTCGGACATGTAGGTGGCGCTGGCGCCATATTCACCGCCGGTGGCGAAGCCCTGCAGCAGCCGCGCGAACAGCAGGATGACCGCCGCCCAGATGCCGATGCTGGCCGCAGTGGGAGTGATGGCGATCAGGAACGAGCACAGCGCCATCACCGTCACCGAGACGGTCAGCGCCAGGCGGCGGCCATGGCGGTCGGCGAAGCGGCCGAAGAACCAGGCCCCGATCGGGCGCATCAGGAAGGTGGCCGCGAAGATCGCCCACACATACATCGTGGAGTTCTTGTCATCGGGCGAGAAGAACTGCGACTCGAAGTACACGGCGAACACCGAGTACACGTAGACGTCGTACCACTCCACCAGGTTGCCGGCGGAGCCTTTGAGGGTATTGGAGATCGAGCGGCGCAGCGCGGCGCCTTCGGTGCTGGGGGCAGCGGGTTGGGACGTGGTGCTCATCTGGGTGGGAATCCTCGATGCGGCGCTTCCGTGCGGGAAAGATCGGTGCCAGGCGTGCGCAGGGCGCTGCGGGCCAGCCTCCTAGGTACTGCATCCCACGTCAACGCCGGGTGCCGGGAGGGCGGGCAGCGCATGGGACCGCACAGGGTGGACCAGGCCACGCCTGCGGACCATAACTAAATCGTCGTATCCGGTGTCATCGCGGGGGCTTCGGCGGGCACCGGCAGGTTGTCGCAAACCGGGGTGATTTCCCTCTGTAGAAGGCTCTAGAATCGGTTTCCCCCGTCTGCTGGTGCGTCATGTCGGCTCCCCCTTCTCCGTCTGCGGCTGCCCCCCGGGGTGGCCTTGTCGCGCTGGCCTTGCTGCTGGTCTATGTGGTCTGGGGTTCGACCTACCTGGGCATCGCCAAGGCCCTGCATGGCGGCGCGCTGCCGCTGACGATGGTCTCCGGCAGCCGGTTCATCATCGCCGGCGGTGTGATGTTCCTGGCCTTGCGCCTGTTCTGGAAGATGCCGAACCCGAGCCTGCGGCAGTGGCGCAACCTGCTGATCATGGGCGTGACCATGCTGGTGCTGGGCAACGGCATGGTGGTGCTGGCCGAGCGCGAGGTGTCCTCGGGCCTGGCGGCGACCGCCGTGGCCTCGGTGCCGCTGTGGATGGCGTTGTTCTCGGCGCTGCGCGGCCAGCACGCCAGCCGTGGTGAGTGGCTGGGCATCGCCATCGGCTTCCTCGGCGTGGTCTGGCTCAATGCCGGCAGCAGCCTGACCGCTTCGCCGACCGGGCTGGTGCTGCTGTTGATCGCACCGGTGGGCTGGGCGTTCGGCTCGGTGTGGGCACGCGGGCTGGACCTGCCGGGCCCGTTCATGACCGCAGCCGGGCAGATGATCTGCGGTGGCGTGCTGCTGGTGCTGATCGGCCTGGCCGTTGGCGAACGCCCGACCACGCTGCCCGACACCGACGGCCTGCTGGCGATGGCCTATCTGTGTGTGTTCGGCTCCATCGTCGCCTTCACCGCCTACGTCTGGCTGCTGCAGAACGTGCGCCCGGCGCTGGCCGGCAGCTATGCGTACGTCAACCCGGTGATTGCGGTGCTGCTGGGCGCGCTGCTCAACGGTGAGCGCTTCGGTTGGCGCGACCTGCTGGCGATGGCGGTGATCCTGCTGGGCGTGGTGGTGCTGACGATGGCAAGGACGCGCAGGAAATGAGCATGGACGAAAAAGAACAACGCCGTGGCCTGCTGGTCACCGCCTCCACCTTCGTGATCTGGGGGCTGGTGCCGGTGTACTGGCACCTGCTTAACGAGGTGCCCTCGTTCCAGATCATCGCTCACCGCATCATCTGGAGCACGGTGCTGGTGCTGGGCTGGCTGCTGCTCAGTGCGCGCCTGGGCTGGTGGCAGAAGATCGCCGCGCAGCCGCGCGCGCTGCCGATCCTGCTGGTGTCGAGCCTGACCATCGCCTTCAACTGGGGCCTGTACATCTGGGCGGTCAACGCCGGCCATGTCATCGAGACCAGCCTGGGCTACTTCATCAACCCGCTGGTGAACGTGCTGCTGGGCGTGCTGGTGCTGAAGGAACGCCTGCGCCGCCTGCAGTGGGTGGCGGTGGCGATGGCGGCGGTGGGGGTGGCCTGGCTGACCATCGACGCCGGCACGCCGCCCTGGATCGCGCTGGGCCTGGCCTGTTCGTTCGGGCTGTACGGCCTGCTGCGCAAGCTGGTCTCGGTCGATCCGGTGGCTGGGCTGGGCGTGGAAAGCCTGTACCTGTTCCTGCCGGCGCTGGCGTTTGCGATCTGGGCCGAGAACGGCCATGGCGGCGCGTTCTTCCATGGCTGGGGCTGGCGCAACGATCTGCTGCTGATCTTCGGGGGCGTGGTCACCGCTGTGCCCTTGATCGGTTTTGCCTACGGCGTGAAACGGATTCCGCTGTCGCTGGTCGGCATCCTGCAGTACATCGCACCGAGCCTGCAGCTGCTGCTGGGCGTGTTCTTCTTCCATGAGGCCTTCGATACCGGCAAGGCGATCGGCTTTGCCGCGATCTGGGCCGGCCTGATCCTGTTTGTCGGCGACAACCTGCGCGCGATGCGCAAGCGATAGCTTCCTGCAAAAAGAACGGCGCCCCGAAGGGCGCCGTTCTGCTTCCATCCACGGCCAGGAGAGAGATGGCCGTGACGGGAACGCGGTTGCAGATGATGGGCGCGCGATTCTAGAGGGTTTCCCTGGGCAGCGGTCTGACAGCGCGGCGGCAAGATGAATCGCGTCCAACAATCCACAGACACGTGACAAAAAAAAGGACGGAGCTTTCGCTCCGTCCTTCCGGGTGTACCGCTGCGAAACCCAAGCTCAGGTTTCGCGCAGTGCCGTGGTGATCGGCAGGCGTGCCGCGCGCAGCGCCGGGAACAGGCCGCCGACCAGGCCGATGCCCAGCGCCCATTTCAGGCCGGTCCACAGCAGTTCCGGCGACACATGGAACTTGAACACCACCGCGCTGAAGTTGCTGCCGATGGTGGACACGCTGTAGCCGTTGAACAGCAGCCACGCCACCGCGCAGCCGAGCAGGCCGCCGAGCAGCGCCAGCAGCATCGTCTCCAGCATCACCGCGGTCACCACCGGCAGGCCGCGGAAGCCGATCGCGCGCATCGTGGCGATCTCGCGCGCACGCGTGGCCACCGCTGCATACATGGTGTTGAGCGCGCCGAACACCGCACCGACCGCCATGATCGTGCCGATCACCTTGCCGAGGATGTCGATCAGCTTGGTCAGGCCGCCGCCCTGCTTGCCGTAGTAGGCACGGGTGGTTTCCACGTCCAGCTTCAGGCGCGGGTCGGCCGCCACGGCGGTCTTGAACTGCTCGAAGCCCGGCTTGCCCTCGGTGCGCACGGTGATCGACTGCCAGGCACTGCGCTGGTAGGTGGTGGCCAGCGTGTCGGCGTCGGTCCACAGTTCCGAGTCATGCGCATCGCCGGTGGCGAACACGCCCACCACGGTCCAGGTCTGGTTGCCCAGGGTCAGGGTCTTGCCCACCTCCAGGTCGCGGAACTGGCCCTTGGCGCCCTGGCCGACCACGATCTCGCGCAGGCCGGTGCCGAATCTGCGACCTTCGACGATCTTGACCCGGTCATGCACCGCCCACGCCTGCGGGCCGACGCCGCGGAACTGCGCGTTGACGTCGGTGCCATCAGACTTCGACACCAGGTTGACCACCTGTGACAGTTCCGGTGACAGCAGCGGACGGCCCTGCGCGTCGCGGCTGATGCCGGGCAGGGTGGACAGCATCGGCACCTGTTCGCGGGTGATCACCGAGTTGGTCTCGGCCTGCGAGCCCCCGCGCAGCACGATGGCGGTGGTGTCATCGCCGGTGTTGTTGAGCGTGGCCTGGAAGCCTTCGCCCATCGCCAGCATCGCCACCAGCACGCCGACCACGCCGGCGATGCCGACCACGATCACCGACGATGCGCCCCAGCGCTGCGGCAGGCTGGCCACGCCGATGCGGGTGGCCGCCAGGGCCAGCCGCCCGCCGCGGGTCAGCAGCAGCCACAGCGCCACCAGCACGGCCACGGCCAGCACGCCGATCCACGGCAGGCCGATCCACAGCACCAGGCCGATGACCAGCAGCAGCACGGTCAACGCGTTGCCGACCCACTTCTTGAACTTGTTCATCTGCAGGTCTCCTCAGCGGCCGGCCAATGCGTCGACGATCTTCAGGCGCTTGGCACGCAGCGCCGGCAGCAGGCCGACGATGATGCCGATCACCACGATCAGGCCCAGCCCCATCAGCCAGGTCGGGGTCGGTACGTGCGGTGGCAGCATGCCCATGCTCTTGGGGCTGATGGCCGGCAGCACCAGTGACGCCAGGCCCATGCCGATCAGGCCGCCCAGGCCGATCAGCAGCACCGATTCCACCATCACCAGAGTCAGTACGGTGCTGTCCTTGAAGCCCAGGGTCTTCAGCGTGGCCAGCTCCGGCACGCGTTCGCGCACCGCCTGCGCCATGGTGTTGCCGGTCAGCAGCAGCAAGGTGAAGAACACCGCGCCCATGATCGAGGTGACGATCATGCCGATGTCGGCAAACTGCTTGACGAAGGCCTGCTGGAACGCCGATTCGGTCTGGGTCTTGGTCTCGTGGTCGGAGTTGGCCGAGATCGCATCGATGGCCTGCGCCACGCGTGAGGCGTGGTCGACGTTGTCCAGCGTCACCGTGTACCAGCTCACCTGGTTCTTGATGTAATCGTTGGATTCATCGAAGTACTTCCAGTTCATCATCAACTGGCGTTCTTCGTTGGCCGCCAGCGCACGGTCCTTGGAGCGGTAGATGCCCTTCAGCTCCAGCGGCCAGTCATTGCTGCCGCCGCGCGGGAAGATCGTGGCCTGCAGCGGGATGGTGTCGCCGATCTTCCAGCCGAACTGCTTGGCCAGGGTCTCGCCGACGATGGCACCGGTGCGGGTCTGCTTCCAGTCTTCCAGCTGCGCCGGGTCGATCTGCAACTCGCGGTAGACGTCGAAGTAGTTGGGCGAGACCGAGAAGTTCGGGAAGAAGTTCTTCGGGTCCTGGTAGATGCCACCGAACCACATGCCGTAGGCCACGTCGCGCACGCCAGCCACCTGGCGGATCTGGGTTTCCAGGCGGATCGGCAGCGACTGGGTGATCGACAGCCGCGAGGCCACGACCAGGCGATTGGCGCCTTCCACGCTGCCACCGGAGGCGAACGCCACCCGCACCGAATCGAGCATGCCAAACAGCAGGAATGCGGCCACCACCGACAGCAGGGTCAGCAGGGTGCGGGTGCGGCTGCGGAACAGCTGCGCCCACACCAACGAGAAATATTTCATCGCCGTGGCCTCCGTCAGTGAGCCAGCGGCGCGTCGGCCAGCTCGCCCTTGTCCAGGTGCACCGTGTGGGTGGCGTACTCGGCCGCCTTCGGGTCATGGGTGACCATGATGATGGTCTTGCCGTGCTCGCGGTTGAGCTGCTGCAGCAGGCCCAGAATCTCTTCGGCGGACTGGCGGTCGAGATCGCCGGTGGGTTCGTCGCAGATCAGGAAGGTCGGGTCGGAGACGATCGCGCGGGCGATTGCCACGCGCTGCTGCTGGCCGCCGGACAGTTCATTGGGGCGGTGGCTGCGGCGGTCGGCCAGGCCGACCAGGGTCAGCGCGATCTCGGCATTGCGCTTGCGCTGGGCGGCACTGAGATGGGTCAGCAGCAGCGGCAGCTCCACGTTCTTCTGCGCAGTCAGCATCGGCATCAGGTTGTAGAACTGGAAGACGAAGCCGACATGGTGGCTGCGCCAGGTGGACAGCTGGCCACCGCTCATCTGGTCGATGCGCTCGCCTTCGATGCTGATCTCGCCGCCGCTGGGGTTGTCCAGGCCGCCGATCAGGTTGAGCAGGGTGGTCTTGCCCGAACCGGACGGGCCCATCAGCGCGACGAAATCGCCGCGCGCGATGTCCAGGTCGATGCCATGCAGCACCTGCACTTTCTCAGGGCCACGCTGGTAGGTCTTGGTGATGTTGCGCAGTGAAACCAGGGTCGACATGGGTGGTTCTCCACGGAAGGCGGGAAACGGGGAAGCGCACCGGCCAGGGCCGGGGGCGAGCGTCGAACGGTGCTGCCGGCGGCGCCCGAAGGCGCCAGGCCGTTACTGCGCTTGTTTCTGTTGCACCTTGGCGCCATCGCGCAGGGTGTCCGGCGGATTGACCACCACCGACTCGCCTGCACTTACGCCCTTGAGGATCTGACGGTCCTTGCCCATCGCCTGGCCGGCCTCGACCGTGCGCTGCTGCACGCGGTTCTCGTCAGCCAGCACGAAGGCCACCGAAGCGCCGTCGCGCTGGACCACGGCACCGCCCGGCACGCGCACGCCCTGCGGCTTGGCCGCGGCCTGCGGCTGTGCCTGTTCCAGGAAGCTGACCCGAACGCCCATCTCCGGCACGATGCGCGGATCCTTCACCTTCAGCGCCACGCGCACCTTCACCGTGGCCTTGCCGCGGTCGGCGGTGGGAATGATCGCGATCACCTCGCCCGGAATCTTCCATTCCGGGTAGGCGTTGAGCGTGGCTTCCACCGGCATCTTCGGCTGCACCCGGCCGATGAAGGCTTCGCCGACTTCGACCTCGATTTCCAGCGAATCCATGTCGACGATGGTGCCGATGCCGGTTCGGGTGAAGCCACCGCCAGCCGACAGCGGCGAGACGATTTCGCCCGGCTGCGCCGCCTTGGCGGTGACCACGCCGGAGAACGGCGCGCGCACCACGTTGTTGTCCACACCCAGGTCGGCGATGGCCAACTGGTCGTGGGCGACCTTGACGTTGCGCTGTGCGGTATCCAGCTGCGCACGCAGGCTGTCGCGCTGGGCCACGGCCTGGTCGTACTGCGAGCGCGATACCAGCTGCTGGCCCACCAGCGCCTGCAGGCGGCTGGCTTCGGCGGCGGCTTGCCGCTGCTGCGCCTCCAAACCGGCTACCTGGCTGCGCGCGGCCTGCAGCTGCGAGGCGTACAGGCTGCGCTGCGCATCGGCGTCGATCGGATCCAGCGTGGCCATCACCTGGCCGGCCTCGACCCGCATGCCTTCCTCGATCATCACCTCGCGCACCTTGCCGGTGATCTTGGCCGATACCGTGGCCATGCGCCGGGCGACCACATAGCCACTGGCATCGAGCACCGAACTGCTGGCGCTGCCCTGCTGGATGGCCACTGCCGGCGCGGTTTCCACCTCCACGGCGGGGGTGCGGCCGAACAGCGCGAAGGCGCCGGCGGCCAGCAGCAGCGCAATCACGATGATCACGATCCACAGCCAGCGGCGGCCGCCTCCACTGCCGCCGGAGGCAGGCGGCGGCGACTTGCGTTCGATACGGAGTTCCTTCAACAGCTCGGCAGAAGCGTTCATTCGTTCCATCACAGGCGTTCGGGCGGGTGTGACCGGAAGGGCGGACGGCGGCGGTTCCGGCGGTGGAGCGTGCGGCACAGCATGAGGGCAAGCACAGCGATAACGGCAGTGACAGCTGTCATCCGATGTCCCTGACGGCGGCAACTGCGATATGTGACCACGGCGGCACAGGATGGCAACGTCCCCGCTACCGGTACCGCCCATGGATCCGATCGCCCCGTC
This sequence comes from Stenotrophomonas sp. CS3K5, assembly GCF_059515225.1. Lineage (NCBI taxonomy): Bacteria > Pseudomonadati > Pseudomonadota > Gammaproteobacteria > Lysobacterales > Lysobacteraceae > Stenotrophomonas > Stenotrophomonas sp. CS3K5. The sequence continues at coordinate 49,578 of NZ_JCAKRX010000007.1, read as the reverse complement.
GCTGGCCCGCCTGCAGCAGGTGCAGGTGCGCTATCGCGACCATACCGCCCTGCAGGGCATCGACCTGCAGGTCCGCGCTGGCCAGGTGCTGGCATTGCTGGGCCGCAACGGTGCCGGCAAGAGTACCGCGATCAGCGTGTTGTTGGGCCTGCGCCGCGCCGATGCCGGCCAGGTCGAGCTGCTGGGCGGCGACCCGCAGCAGCGCGCCAGCCGCCTCGGCCTGGGCGTGATGTTGCAGAGCACCAGCCTGCCGCCGATGCTGCAGGTGGACGAGCTGGTGGCCCAGGCCAGTGCCTGCTACCCCGACCCGATGCCGTTGCCCGAGGCGCTGCAGCGGGCCGGGCTGCAGGCGCTGGCGCGCCGCCGCTATGGCCAGCTGTCCGGTGGCCAGCAGCGCGCCGTACAGTTCGCCATCGCGGTGTGTGGCCGTCCGCGCGTGCTGTTCCTGGATGAGCCGACCACCGGCCTGGACCTCCAGGCACGGCAGACCCTGTGGCAGGCGATCCGGCAGCTGGTGACCGAAGGCTGCGGCGTGCTGCTCACCACCCACTACCTGGAAGAGGCCGAGGCCCTGGCGCAGCAGGTGGTGGTGCTGGAACAGGGCCGCGTGCTGGCCGATGCGCCGCTGGCCGAGCTGCGCCTGGCCGACCGGCCGCGCCGCATCCGCTGCCGCAGTGTGCTGCCCGCCGAGCAGGTGCAGCAGTGGCCGGAGGTGCAGCAGGTGCAGCGCGACGGTGAGCACCTGCAGCTGCTGGCCAGCCCGGCCGAACCGGTGGTGGCCCGCCTGCTGGCGGCCGATGCGCAGCTGCGTGAGCTGGAAGTACAGGGCGCGGCGCTGGCCGACGCCTTCCTCGACCTGACCCGGGAGGCCGCATGAAGACCCCGATCCGCAGCGCCCCGATCCGCAGCGCCCCGATCCGCAGCGCCGCGCAACCGGCCCCAGCCTGGCGACAGGCCGTGCGCCCGTACCGTGCCGAACTGCAGGCCGAACTGCGCCGCGCCTGGCGCACGCCGGCGTTCGCCGTGCCTTCGTTGCTGTTCCCGGTGCTGTTCTATCTGCTGTTCGGTGTGCTGCTGGGGCGTGGCCACGCGCCGCTGTACCTGCTGGCCACCTACTGCGTGTTCGGCGCGATGGCACCGGCGTTGTTCGGCTTCGGCGTGCAGCTGGCGCTGGACCGCGAAGGCGGCCTGCTGACGCTCAAGCGCGCGCTGCCGATGCCGGCCGCGGCACCGTTGCTGGCACGCCTGGCCATGGCCGTGATGTTCGCGTTGCTGGTGGCTGTGGTGTTGATCGGCGTGGCGCGTGTATTCGGCGGTGTGCAGCTGTCGGCGCTGCAGATGCTGCAACTGCTGGCAGTAGCAGGGCTGGCTGCGTTGCCGCTGGGGGCGATCGGTCTGCTGATCGGCAGCCATGTCAGTGCCAGCGCAGCGCCGGCGATGGTGAATCTGGTCTACCTGCCGCTGGCGTTGCTGTCGGGGCTGTGGCTGCCGCTGTCAGCGCTGCCCAAGGTGTTTTCGATGATGGCACCGCTGTGGCCCACCTGGCACCTGGCGCAGCTGGCGTTGCCGGTGGTGGGGCTGCCGTCGGCGGGCAGCGTCGCCGGCCATCTGCTGGTGCTGCTGGCGGTCACCCTTGTGGCGTTGCTGCTGGCGCGGCGCCGCCTGCGCCGGATCGGCTGAACTGGCATGATCGGCAGCGATCGTCCCCGCCTGGATCCTCCTGTGCCGCCGAGCTGGCTTGCCTCCCTGCTGCGTCCCGCGCCGGATTCGGCCGTGGCCGACAACCTGCGCCGCGGCAAGCCGGCCTGGGCCGATGCCATCCACCTGCTGTGGACGGTGTGGGTGTTCATGACGCCGCTGTTTTCCGGGGGCTACACGCTGCGCTGGCTGTGGTTCACCCTGGCCAGCTATCCGTTGTTCCTGCTGCTGTATGCGCGCCTGCTGCTGTCGCCGCGGCACCATGCGCCCCGCTACGCGCTGGCGATGACCGCGCTGGCCATCGTGCTGGTGCCCTGGTACCCGTCGGGCATCAGCTACTTCATCTTCGGCTGTGTGATGCTGCGGGTCTGCGGGCGCAGCAGCTGGTGGCGCTATCTGTTGCTGCTGGCCGCGCTCAACGCGGTGTTCTACCTGGTGGCCTACCTTGCGCACTACCCGTGGCAGAGCCTGGTCTGGGTGCCGGCGGTGTCGTTCATCATCGGCATGGTGGTGAACGTGGAGACGGTGAACAAGGAAAAGGACGCCGCATTGCAGCTGTCGCAGGAGGAAGTGCGGCGGCTGGCGACCACCGCCGAGCGCGAGCGCATCGGCCGCGACCTGCACGATCTGCTGGGCCATACCCTGTCGCTGATCACCTTGAAGCTGGAGCTGGCGCGCAAGCTGCACGACCGTGGCGACGCACGTGCGCGGCAGGAGATCGGCGAGGCCGAGGACATCGCGCGTGAGGCACTGGCGCAGGTGCGCAGTGCGGTCACCGGCATCCGTGCCAGCGACCTGGCGGGCGAACTGGCCTCGGCACGCCTGCTGCTGGAATGCCAGCAGGTGCACCTGCACTATGCGCCGCCACCGGCAATGCCGGTGGACGTCGAACGCGGCCTGGCGCTGGTGCTGCGCGAAGCGGCCACCAACATCGCCCGGCATGCGCAGGCAACGCAGGCGCGGGTGGATTTCATGCTGGAAGGAAGGATGCTGGCGATGCAGATCCGCGACGATGGCCGCGGCGGTGTGCAGGCCGAAGGCAATGGCCTGTGCGGGATGCGTGAGCGGGTGGCGGCGCTGGGCGGGCAGTTGCAGATGCAGTCTGCGAAGGGCGAGGGCACGGTGCTGACCGTGCGCGTGCCTGTGGGCGCGGCCACCACGCCGCTGCCGCCGGGCACGCCGCCGACGCTGGCAGCGGGCGGTGCCGCATGATCCGCATCCTGCTGGCTGAAGACCAGGCGATGGTGCGGGGTGCGTTGTCGGCGCTGCTGGGCCTGGAGCCGGACATCGAGGTGCTGGGCAGTGCTGCCGACGGCGAGGCCGCCTGGCGCATGCTGCAGCAGCTGCAACCGGACATCCTGGTGACCGACATCGAAATGCCGGGCCTGTCGGGGCTGGAGCTGGCACAGCGCATCGCCCGCCATGCGTTGCCGATCAAGGTGGTGATCGTGACCACCTTCGCCCGTGCCGGTTTCCTGCGCCGCGCGCTGGAAGCGGGCGTGCTCGGCTACCTGTTGAAGGATGCGCCAGCGGAGAATCTGGCTGAGGCCCTGCGCAAGGTGAAGCAGGGCATTCGCGCGATCGATCCGCAGCTGGCGCTGGATGCGTGGTCGCAGGCCGACCCGCTGACCGACCGCGAACGCCGCGTGCTGCGCCTGGCCGGTGAGGGCCGCACCGCCAGCGAGATCGCCGAGCAGCTGGGGTTGTCGCACGGCACGGTGCGCAATTACCTGTCCGAGTGCATCGGCAAGCTGGGTGTGGCCAACCGGATCGAGGCGTACCGGCTGGCGCGGCAGAAGGGGTGGTTGTAGCGGATCATTTCCGCGCCTGCGGAGAGGTGTCACTTTCTTTGCTCGTGCAAAGAAAGTAACCAAAGAAACACGCCGCCAGAGCGCGAGCCGTCGTTCCGCGCCAGTTCCCTGCGCTTCTCGGTGAATCAGGGGACGGCGCCGAACTCGCTGCGCTCAGACATCGGCGCCTCTGCGCCCCTGATTCCCCTGCGATGCTCGGCTCGCTCAAGGCGGACCCAAGAGCAAAAGCCGCAGCTGCACCCAGTAGATCCACGCCATGCGTGGATGCTCTAGCCGTTGATCTTGCCCTTCCAGTCCGCCTTCAAGCGGGCCGAGGAGCACAGGGCACCGGCGTGCGCAGCAGGTCGGCTCGCGCCGGCGGAGCGTTTCTTTGGTTACTTTCTTGCGCGCAAAGAAAGTGACACCCCTCCGCGGGCGCGGAAACGATCCGCCGGGAACTCCCGGCGAACCCCTTCAATCCTTCCCGCGCGCCATCGCCTGGAACACCCCATCGCGGCGCACCCACAGGTGGAACAGCGCCGCACCCACGTGCATCAGCACCGTGGCGAACAACACATACGCCAGCAGGCTGTGCGCATTGCGCAATGCGGCATACAGCGCCGGGGTATGCGGCACGATCGGCGGCAGGTGCACGCCCCCCCACAGCACGATCGGGTAGCCGCCGGCCGACAGCATCGCCCAGCCAATCAGCGGCATCGCCAGCATCAGCGCGTACAGCATCCAGTGCGAGGCTTTCGCAGCCACCACCTGCCACACCGGCAGGTCGGCCGGCAGCGGCGGCGGGCGGTGGCGCAGGCGGTTGTACAGGCGCAGCAGCACCAGCAGCAGGATCGCGATGCCCAGCGGGCGGTGCAGGTCGATCAGCACCGGACGCAGATGCAGTGAGGCGACCATGGTCACGCCGATGAACAGCATGGCGATGATCATCAGCGCCATGCTCCAGTGCAGAGCCCTCGCCAGCAGGTTGAAGTGGCCGTTGCCGGTACTCATCGTGCGGCCCCCTTCGGTTGCTCGACGTTGCCGCTGGCGCGCTCGCGCTCGCGGCGGTTGAAGGACTGCGAATACACGGCCGAGCGCGCAGCCAGGATCGGATCGTCGCTGCCGCGCACGCCGCTGGGCAGGATCAGCGGATCGAAGTTGATCTGGCCGCAGGCGCCTTCCTCCTGCGACTGCATGCGGTCCAGGCTGAGCACGCCGGCCACCACCTCATCGCGCGACGCGGGCCACGGCACCGACGGATCATCGATGGCATCGCCAGGTGCGGCGGTGCTGACGACCAGGTTCCAGCGCACCGGGCCGTTGGCCAAGCGCTGTTTCAGTTCCTGGCTGAGGAAATCGACGCTGGCCTGCTTGCGCGTTTCCGCATCCATCTCCACCACCGCCGCCTGCGGCTGCCAGCGCCAGCGCACGGCTCGCTTCTGACCCTGCGCATTGGTGAACCAGAAACTGTTGACGCTGTTGAAGGTGGTGTCGGCCCAACTGCTGGTCCACGGTGCGGTCTTGGCCCACTGCTGGAACGCCTGTGCACTGGGGTACTTCGCCAGCACCGCCGCCATCTTCTGCGGGTCGGGCTTGCCGGTGGCCGGGTCGGGAATGGAGGCGCGCGTCTGCTCGTAGAACGCCTCGGCGTTGGGCACGGCGAAGAACGGGAAGCTGTTCATCGCCATACGCCATTCCTGGCCATCGTCGCTGACCATCTGCACCGCGAGGCTGCGCACGCGTGCGGTGTTGTCGGCGCCGTAGGGGTCGCCACCGCCGATCGACAGGCGGCCCATCACCGGCACCCGGGTCTGCGAGAACACCCGTGTACTGGACAGGGTGGGGGCCTGCGCGCTGGGTTCGAACCAGCCACTCACGCAGATGCCCTTGCTGTGCGCGCGGCGGAAACCTGGATGGGCCGGGCCGGTGGCCTCGATGGTGTCGGTGAAGCGCTGTGCGGTCAGGCGGTTGCCGATCCAGCCGGCCAGCCAGGCGAAGGTCAGCGCGACCGCACCCAGAATCAGTGCGATCAGTGCGATCCAGAGCAGTGGCGAAGGCCTGCGCGGTGCGCCTGGCGTCTGGCCGGCACGGGTGTAGCGGAAGAGCGACATGGTCGGAGTCCTGCCTTCACGGAGCGTGTGGGTGGTCGACCCACACATCCTCGCAGAACCTTTCCAGGCCCGGTATTCAAATTTTCGTCAAGTTTGCCGGGAACGGCGTGCCGACCAAGGTCGGCACCCACCGGGATTGCGGGTCAGTACCTGTACCCGCACTTGCATGGGTAGCGCCGGGCCATGCCCGGCGGCGCCATCAGGCGTAACGCGCCTTCAGCATCGCCCACGCCGAGCGCAGCGCCAGCGCTTCGCCACCGGCCGGACGACCCGGGCGTTCGCCATCGTTCCAGGCATACACGTCCAGGTGCGCCCAGCGCTGGCCGTCCTGCAGGAACCGCTCCAGGTACAACGCGGCGGTGACCGAGCCGGCCATGCGCGAACCGGCGTTGGCCAGATCGGCAATGCCGCTGCTCAGGTAGCGCAGGTAGGGGCGCCACAGAGGCATGCGCCAGACCGGGTCGCGCGTTGCATCGCCAGCCTGCAGCCACTGCTGGGCCACCGTGTCGTCGTTGCTGAACAGTGCCGGCAGATCCGGGCCCAGCGCGATGCGGGCAGCGCCGGTAAGGGTGGCGAAATCCAGCACCAGGTCCGGCGTCTGCTCACCGGCAAAGGTCAGCGCATCGCACAGGATCACGCGGCCCTCGGCGTCGGTGTTGTCGATCTCCACGCTCAGGCCCTTGCGGGTGGCGATCACTTCGCCGGGACGGAACGCATCCGGACCGATCGCGTTTTCCACCGCCGGCACCAGCAGGGTCAGGCGCACCGGCAGCCCGCGTGCCATCACCAGGCCGGCCAGGGCCAGTGCGTGGGCGGCGCCGCCCATGTCCTTCTTCATGTTGCGCATGCCGTCGGCCGGCTTGATGTCCAGGCCGCCGGTATCGAAGCAAACGCCCTTGCCGACCAGCACCAGCGACGGATCGGTGTCCTTGCCCCAGCGCAGCACCACCAGGCGCGGCGCGCGATGCGAGGCGCGGCCCACGGCGTGGATGGCCGGGAAATTCTGCTTCAGCAGTTCATCGCCGGTGATCGCCTCGACCTGCGCACCGTGTGCATCGGCCAGCGCACGCGCGGCGTCTTCCAGCTGCTGCGGGCCCATGTCTTCGGTCGGGGTGTTGACCCAGTCGCGCACGCGCAGGCTGGCGGCGATCAGGTCGGCCACTTCGCCCGACGGTGCAGCCACCAGCCGTGCCGGCGCACGGTTGCGCTTGCGGTAGCGGTCGAAGCGGTAGCTGCCCAGGCCCCAACCCAGCTGCAGCAGCGCCTGTTCGGCGGCCGGCAGGTCATTGGCCAGCTGCCAGACGCTGCCTTCCGGCAGCGCGTGCGGCGCGTGCGCATAGCTGTAGGCATCGGCGCGATCGCCCACGCCCATCACCGCACCGGCCAGGCCATCGGCACCGGGCAGCAGGGCCACGCTGTGCGCGCCGGCGCTGAAGCCCTGCGAGGCCAGCCACGCCTGGGTCGCGGCCGGTTGACCGTCTTTCCAGGCGGCAAACTGTTCGCGGTCCAGTACGTACAGCGGCAGTGCCGCGGTGGTGTCGGCGGTGAAGCCAGTGATCTCGCTCATGCGTCAGATACTCCGGGGTGCGGCGGCGTCGAGGTTGGCGTCCAACCAGTCGGCCAGGCCGGTGAGGGTGTCGAACTGCAGGTCCGGCTGCAGTTGCGGATGGGTCCAGGTGGCAGCCTCGCGGTTGATCCAGCAGCCGCGCAGGCCGGCGGCAATCGCTCCGGCCACGTCCATCTCGGCGTGGTCGCCGACGTGCAGTACCTGGGCCGGCGCCACACCCAGGCGGGTGCAGGCGGCGTGGAAGATGCTGGCCTCGGGCTTGGCCGCGCCATGTTCGCGCGAACCCAGCTGGAAGGCGAAATGATGGGCCAGGCCGATCCGTTCCAGGTCGGCATTGCCGTTGCTCAGCGCCGCCACCGGCACCCGCGCGGCGATCCGCGCCAGCGCGTCGATTGCATCCGGGTAGCACTCCACCTGGTTGCGCGCGGCGTAGAACACCTCATACGCCGGTTCCAGCAGATCGAGGCTGGAGCCACTGGTGTGCAGCGCTTCGTGCAGGGTCAGCCGGCGCAGCGCGCTCAGGTCGTGGTGGAGGTGCGGATGGGCGTGGTACAGCCGCTCGCGCAGTTCGCGCATCGCCGCCACCGGATACATCGCAGCGGTGGCCGGGCTGTGTTCGCACATCCACGCGTGCAGGACCTGTTCAATGCGGGCGCCGATCGGAGCGAACGGCCACAGCGTGTCGTCAAGGTCGAGGGTGATGGCTTGGACGGGGAAATTCACCCCGCCATTCTACCCCTGCCCGCGCGGCCTTTCATGCGGCGCGGCGGGCGGGGGCACGGGCGCTGGGCCGGGTCAGCGCAGGTTGTACGAGCAGGCGATGGTGGTCTGTCCGTCGAACGCCTGCACGTCCAGATTATGCCGGCCCACTTCCTTCGTATAGGTGCCGGCCACCGGGTCGGTCATCTTCGCCAGGGCCGCGATCTGCTCAACCCTGGCCGTGCTGAAGTACGCGGTGAAACTGTCGATGCCGTCCTCGCCGCTGGCGCCGTCATAGGACTGCAGGCGGTTCACCGGCTGGCCCAGCACCATCAAGGGCGTGGTCAGCCGGAACTCGCCGCTGGATTCGCCGTTCTGCGCCCGCGCCGGGGCCGGTGCCAGCAGCCGGGCCATGGCGTCGAACTGCTGGGGCGTGAGGTGTCGCTTGCAGGTCACCGCTTCCACAAGCTGGGAACGCGCCTGCTCGGCGGTCGGTGGTGCGGCGGCGAACGCGGGAGCGGCAAGGCAGGCCAGAGCGAGGCAACGCGTAGCGAGAGAGATCATGCGAACGGATCCATCCGAAAAAAGGGGGCATAGCCTGCCAGTTCTGCCCTTGTTCCGGCCCTGCTGTCTGCGCGCCGCCGCCGCTGCCGTGTTCATTCCAGCAGCCGCGCCCAGCCCTGCATGCCGTCCAGCCGCGCCAGCACCAGCTTGATGCAGACCAGCAGCGGCACCGCCAGCAGCAGGCCGATCATGCCCCAGGCCCAGCCGAACACCATCAGCGCCAGGATCAGCACCAGCGGCGATAGCTTCATGCGCCGGCCCAGCACGATCGGGGTCACCATCTGTCCTTCCAGGGTGTGCAGGGCCAGGTAGGCGGCCGCTGGCAGCAGCGCCTGCAACGGGTCGCGGAACTCGACGAAGCCCATCAACAGCATCAGCGTCACGCCGATCAGCGGGCCCACGTACGGTGCGAAGTTCAGCAGCGCGGCCACCGTGCCCCACAGCAACGCCTCCTGCAGGCCGATGCCGAGCAGCATCAGCACGCCGGAGAACACCAGGCCCACCAGCGTGTTGATCACGCTGATGGTCAGCACATAGCGCGAGACCTCGCGCTCGATCGAACGCAGGATGTCACTGGTGAAGCGCTGCTGCTGGCGGTTCGGGAACAGCGCGATCGCTGCGCGCTGCAGGCTCTGGCCGTAGATCATGAAGAACAGGGTCAGCAGCACCACGGCCAGCACCGAGGCGGCCAGCCGTGGCGCGCGGGTCAGCATGCGGTAGGGGTCGTCCAGCTGGGTGCGGATCACCTGCACCTTGTGGTTGCTGTCACCACCGGCCACGCGGGCGAAGTTCTCCGCCGCCTGGTTGGCCTGCTGCACCGGCTTGGTCAGGTCCTGCACCTGGCGGGCGACCTTGCGCAGCTGCTGCGGCGCCTCCTGCGCCCAGTCCATGGCAGGGCCGATCAGCTGCACCGCCAGCGCACCGGTCACGCCCAGGCCGGCACCCAGGATCAGCAGCGCGCCCAGTGCGCGTGGAATCCACAGCTTCTGCAGCAGGCGCAGGATCGGGTTGCCGACCAGCGCAAAGAACATCGCCAGCAGCACCGGCAGGATGATGTCCTGCGCGGCCCACAGGGTGAAGCCCACCGCCAGGGTCGCCAGCACCACCAGCGACATCGGCCCGCGTGGGCGCGACGGTGGCGGCAGCGGCGCCTCGGGTGCGTCCGGGTTGCCCGGTGAGGGGGACAGAAGGGACTCGCTCATCGATGCGGCAACCAGGAAGGGGAACGCATTATCCGCCGGCTGTGATCGGCGCGGCGGATTCCATGGATCAACGTTCGGACAGCTCGGTGGCCGCTTCGGCCGGGCGCGGTTCGCGCAGTTCCGGTTCCGGCGCCGGGTGCGGTGTTGGCCGCGCTTCAGCGTTGGAGGCCGCCGCCTGTGCCTGTTCACTGGCCTGGTCGGCGTCGTCGGCCGCATCGTCGGCGGAGGCAGCGGCCTGTGCGGCCATCGCGGTGGCGAACGCCGCCTGTGCGCTGGCGAACAGGTTGGAGACCGAACCGACCATCTGCAGCCAGCGCGCACCGTTGACCTTGCCCGGCACCTCCAGCTTGCCGGCGATGAACCCGCCGGCCAGGCCGACCACCACGATGCGCAGCGGTGACCAGCCCTGGCGCCAGACCTGGCTGAGCGTTGACCAGTGGTCCTGGGTTTCGCCCAGGCGCACGGTCACCACCTGTTCGCAGCGTTTCACCCTCCGCTGCAGCGCGCCGAACTTCATGGCTTGCCCTCCGGCAGCTGCACGCCGGCATCGGGATCGTCTTCGCTGGGCTCGTCGAACAGGCCCAGGCGTGACAGCTGCCGCCGGGTGGCGTGCATGCCGGTGTGGTGGAAGAAGTAGGACACCCGCCAGATCGCATAGCCGGTGACTGCCAGGCTCAGCAGCGAGGTGATCAGCAGCGCCTGCAGCCAGCTCAGGCCCCAGCTCTGCAGCAGGGCGATGAGGGTGGCGGCCATCAGCAGCCAGGCCGAGGCGCCGAATACGATGGCCACACCGGCCCAGGCCAGCGCACGGCCGAACGCACTGCGGGCCAGTGCGAAATCGGCAGACGCCAGCCGACGCAGCGAACGCACGGTGTGCTTGGCCGAATCAGCTGCGGCACGACCGGCCGCGCCGACCTGGCGGATGCTCTCATCCAGCGGCGGGGTCGCCGCTGGATCAGGCGTTTGCGTGGTGTCTTCGCTCACGCTGTCGCTTACTTGTCGCTGCTGCCGCGGGCCAGCTTGGCGATGATCCAGCCGGCAGCGAAGGCCACACCGAACGAAGCCAGCGGACGTTCGCGGATCAGTTCAGCGGCGCTGTCGATCAGGTCCTTGCCCTTGTCCATCAGTGCATCGACCTGTTCCTTGGCGGCGGCACCGCCGAACTCGGCGGCGGCCAGGCCGGACAGGGCACTGTCGGACAGTTCAGCCTTGACGTTGGCCTTGCCGATGCGCAGCTCGTCGGTCGCTGCACCGGTCGCACCCTTGATCGCACCGCCGGCGGCACTGGCGGCCTGCTTCAGGTGGGAACCGGCTTCACCCAGGTGTTCCTTCAGGTTCTCGGTATTGGTGGGGCTCATCGAATCACTCCTGTTGCGATGGGGGAACGGGCGTCGGCGGTGCCGACCTGGACTGACAGCAATAGCATTGCCGGGGTATAGGAGGTGTTACGGCTGAGCGATCAGCGCATCACGAGCTGGCCCTGCTGCTGGCCGTTGTTGCGCAGGATGCGCAGCACCAGGGTCGGTGGGCGCTGCTGGAAGTTGGCGCGCCAGCTGGCCAGATCAGCGAATTCACCTACGGTGGCATCGGTGATGATGTCGCCCTGCTGCAGGCCGTTGTTGGCCGCGCGGCTGCCGCGCTTGACCTCGCTGACCAGCACCCCGCCCGCGCCGGACTGGCGCAGCGATTCGGGCAGGTCGACGAAGGTGGCGCCGCCCAGCCGCGGGTCCAGGCTGTCGCCGGTGACAGCACGTGCCTGTTCCTTCAGTGTCGCCTTGATCTGCAAGGGTTTGCCTTCGCGACGTACGTCCAGCGCCATCGCGCTGCCTACTGCGGCCAGGCCTTCCACGTTGTGCAGGGCTTCGGCGCTGTCCACGCGCTGGCCGTTGGCCGCAACCACCACGTCGCCCGGCTTCAGGCCGGCGGCGGCGGCGGCCGAGCCGGCCAGCACGCGGGTGATCAGTGCACCACGGGTTTCGCCCAGGCCCAGGCCCTGCGCGATCTGCGCGGTCAGGTTCTGGCTTTCCACGCCCAGCGTGCCGCGCACCACCACGCCATGCTTGACCAGCTGGTCGACCACGCTGCGCGCCAGGTTGGAAGGGATGGCCAGGCCCAGGCCGATGTTGCCGGCCATGCTGCCCTGCGGATTGAAGCTGGCGGTGTTGATGCCCACCAGCTGGCCCTGCAGGTCGACCAGCGCGCCACCGGAGTTGCCGGGGTTGATCGACGCATCGGTCTGGATGAAGTTCTGGTAGCCCAGCCCGCGGATGCCGCTGCGGCCCACCGCCGAGACGATGCCCGAGGTGACCGTCTGGCTGAAACCGAACGGGTTGCCGATGGCCACCACGAAGTCGCCTACCCGCAGCTGGTCGCTGTTGCCGAGCTTGATGTCGGTCAGGTTCTGCGCCGGGATGCGGATCAGTGCGATGTCGGTGTCGCGGTCCGAGCCGAGGAACTCGGCCTTGACCGTGCGCCCGTCGGCCAGCGTCACCTGCACGTCATCGGCGTTGTCGATGACATGGTGGTTGGTCAGAACCAGCCCTTCCTTGGCGTCGATGATCACGCCCGAACCCAGCGATTCGTTGATGCGCTCCTGCGGAATATCCGGGAACAGGCGACGGAAGAACGGGTCGTTGAAGAACGGGTTGCGCACGCGCACCACCTGCTTGGTGTTGACGCTGACCACCGCCGGCATCGCCTTTTCAAGCATCGGCGCCAGCGACGGTACCGCCTGCCCGGCGACCGAAGCCGGCAGCGCCGCCGTGGTGGGTAGCACTGCTGGCAGGGGCGCTGCATCGGCGCGATTGTCCAGGTGCGCGTTGATGCCGGTGGCAACGAAGCCACCGAAGGCGGCGGCGATTGCGAGCGTGAGCAGGGTGGGTAGCGGTCGCATGGGCGTCGGTTCGCAGGCAGGAAGGAGGGGCCGTTCGGCCCTACGGTAAAACAAGCTGAATGAGTCTGTCGCGATCTGGATAAATGCGCCATGAAAGTCGGATGCGTAACCTCGGCGCCAGGCGTGGCCAGGAACGCAGAGTGCGACACCGGCGGAGGCCATGCGTGCAGCGTCCAGGCACGCCGCGAACGCAGCCGGTACCGGCCGATACTTGCGCAGTTCCGCGCAACCGGGTGCTGCAGGACACCACGACGCACACCTGCGGCCGCACCCGGGCCGATGCACGCGGCACGCCCTTTCCGCTGTGCCTGGCGTGCGGCGCAGCACTGAAAAAAAGGGGTTTCCTGCACACCTGCAAGCCCGGCGACGGCAACCAGCTACATCATTGCCGTCGCAGCAGATGCGATTGACGGCGCATGCCCCGTTCCACGATCGTCAATGTCGGTATAGCATCGCCCCGTTTTGATACCTAAGGCCCGCAGGAGGGCAACATGAGCAACGGTAATGGTGTGTCGGTCGTGACCGACGCCGTCGAGAACGTCAAAGAAGCCGCCACCAACGTCGGCGAGACCATCGCCCACGCCGCCGAAGACGCCGTGAAGTCGGTCAAGAAGACCGTCAAGCGCGCCACCAAGGCTGCCGGTACCCGCGTTGCCAAGGCCAAGAAGGCTGTGGCCAAGGTCGAGAAGACCGTTGCCAAGAAGGCCGAGAAGGCTGCCAAGTCGGTCGGCAAGACCGTTGCCAAGGCGAAGAAGAAGCTGGAAACGGCCAAGAAGAATGCCAAGGCCGAAGCCGCTGCCCTGAAGAAGGAAGTGGCCAAGAAGAAGGCCGCTGCCGGCAAGGCCGTGACCAAGAAGGCCGCCGCTGCCAAGAAGACCACCAAGGCTGCCGGCAAGAAGGTCGCCACCGTGAAGAAGGCTGCCACCAAGAAGGCCGCCGTCGCCAAGAAGACCGTCGCCAAGAAGGCTGCGGCCGCCAAGAAGGTGGTCGGCAAGAAGGTCGCCACCGCCAAGAAGGCCGTCGCCAAGAAGACCGTCGCCGCCAAGAAGGTCGCCGGCAAGAAGGTCGCCGGCAAGAAGACCGTGGCTGCGAAGAAGGTTGTCGGCAAGAAGGTTGCCGCCACCAGGAAGGTTGCCACCAAGAAGACTGCCGCTGCCAAGAAGGTTGTTGGCAAGAAGGTTGCCGCCACCAAGAAGGTTGCCACCAAGAAGACCGCTGCTGCCAAGAAGGTCGTCGGCAAGAAGGTCGCTGCCACCCGCAAGGCTGTCGCCAAGAAGGCTGCGCCGCTGAAGAAGGTTGCTGCCAAGAAGGCTCCGGCCAAGAAGGCTGCCGCCAAGAAGGCCCCGGCCAAGGCCGTGCGCAAGGTCGCCAAGCGCAAGTAATCGCGCCGTGACCGAAGGCCCTGCCGCCCAACGGGTGGTGGGGCCTTTCGCATTTGTGGGACATGGCCTGGGGCAAGATGCGGGTTCTTCCGGCCGGAGCCCCGAGCATGCGCGGTATCGATTTCAGTTCCTGGCAGGGCGTGCTGTCCACCCTGGCCGGGCTGGTGCTGATCACCCTGCTGGGCGTGGGCATCCGCCTGCTGGTGATGCAGACCCTGCAGCAGCGCCGTGAGCGCGAGAACCGGCAGATCAACGAACGCCTGCGCACCCTGATGGCGGCCTACAAGACCCTGGGCGGTTCGTTCACCGGCGAGCTGGGGGTGGATCCTTCGCATCGCCGTGACCTGCGCCAGCGCGAAGACGCCGAAGGCATCGCCGAGCCGCGCTCGGATCGCGCGCGTCGTATCCGTGATGCGGTTGAAGCGGCACTGTCGGACATCCTGCTGCTGGGCACCGACGAGCAGGTGCGGCTGGCGGCGCGTGCCGCCAATGAACTGGCACAGGGGCGGCCAGTACACACCCACGAACTGGTGATCTCGCTGCGCGATTTCGTGCGAGAAGCGCTGGACCTGGCGCCGATTCCGGCCGACCTGCAGATTCCACCGCAGGGGCCGACCCGGCCCGGCAGTAGTGGCGGCGGCAAGGGCCGCAGCGAAGGCGATGCCAAGGGTGGCCGCGCCGGTGGCGGAGCGGGGGGCGGGATGGGCGGTGGGATGGGCGCCGGCATGGGCCTGGGTGCCGGCGCCGCATTGGGCGCCGGCCATGGGTCTGCCAGCGACGAGGCGGACGCGCGCTGAGCGCGTCGCGCCAGCTCAGCCTTTCAGTTCGTAGATCGGCACGAAGCCGCCGTAGATCATCCGCGCGCCGTCGAACGGCATCGGGTTCTTGGCCGGATCCATCCGCGGGTCTTCCATCATTCTGGCCATGCCGGCGTCGCGGGTGGGCTTGTCCGGCCATTCGATCCAGGAGAACACCACCGTTTCCTCCGGCGTGGCCTTCACCGCGCCGAAGAAGTCGGTGGTCTTGCCGTGTGGCACGTCATCGCCCCAGCACTCGACCACGCGCAGCGCGCCGAACTCGACGAAGACCGGATTGCCCGCGCGCGCGTGGGCGAGGAACTTCTCCTTGTTGGCGGTGGGGACCGCCAGTACGAAACCATCGATGTAGCTCATTGCCTGCCTCCGCAGTGGACCGTGCGGCATGCACGGCCTTCAAGTACCCGACGAACCAGCGCGTGCTGGATCGACAACGGGTGAAAGGTGAGGGAAAGCTGCAGGGAGAATGCACGCGCGCCGCGCGCGTATGCCAGAAACAGCCTGAATCAAGCCAAAAAATTCAGCAATGCGAAGACCGCTGTTTTCAGGGAGCGTTGTGGCGAATAACGGAGAATTTACATTCCCGATGCGATGGCGCCCTGGCGCTGCTGCACACCATAAGAAAGTAAAGGTGTACCCCCATGAAGAATTCGCTGATTGCTCTGGCCCTGGCTGCTGCCCTGCCGTTCACCGCCTCGGCTGCTGAGAACCTGTCCTACAACTACGCCGAAGCCAACTACGCCAAGACCGACAACGATGCGTTCAAGTCCGACGGCTGGGGCGTGAAGGGTTCCTACGGCTTCCTGCCGAATTTCCACGCCTTCGGTGAATACAGCCGCCAGGAAATCGACCACACCAACATCAAGCGCGACCAGTGGAAGGTCGGTGCCGGCTACAACGTCGAGATCGCCCCGTCGACCGACTTCATTGCCCGCGTTGCCTACCAGAAGCTGGACCAGAAGCATGGCCTGGACTTCAACGGCTACAGCGCTGAAGCCGGTATCCGCACCGCCTTCGGCGCCCACGCCGAGGTCTATGGCCTGGTCGGCTACGAAGACTACTCCAAGAAGCACGGCATCAATCCGGAAGGCCAGTGGTACGGCCGCCTGGGTGGCCAGGTCAAGCTGAACCAGAACTGGGGCCTGAACGGCGAGCTGAAGATGAACCGCGACGGCGACAAGGAATACACCGTCGGCCCGCGCTTCAGCTGGTAATTGCCTCCTCGGCGCCCCTGCGCGCTGACGATGCCTCGACAGGCCCGGCAAATGCCGGGCCTGTTGCGTTGTGACGAACCGAAATGGCGCCTGACCACCGGCAGGGTGCCATTGCTGCGTTGCAATGAATTGGATTCCGCTGGCGGCCACATCGACCTACGGTGACTGTCCCGTGCTGCTGGACATGCCGCGATGCCACCCGCCTTTCCGCCTGTGCTTCCCGATCGACCACGACGCCTGGCGTTGCTGGATCCGCATCCGGTACTGCGGTTGGGTGTGGAAGTGCTGTTGCGCCAGCACGCCAGCGTGCAGGTGCGGCTGAGCCTGTCCAGCGAACGCCATCTGCTGCACCTGCTTGAGCGCAGCCCGACCTGCGTGGATCTGCTGTTGATCGACGCGCTGCCGATGGGCGACCAGGGTGACGGCCTGGCCTTGCTGCGGCTGCTGTCGCAGCGATGGCCGTCATTGCCGGTGCTGGTGCTGTCGGCGCACTGCAACGCCAGCACGGTGAACTCCGCGCTGCGCGCGGGCGCACGCGGGTTCCTGTCCAAATCAACGCCGCCGCATGTCCTGCTGCGCGCCATCGAGGTGGTGGCGCGTGGGGGGCGCTTCGTGCCGCCGGAGCTGCGCACCGCACTGCACCTGCCGCGGATCCGCAGGTTGCCTACACCCGCACTGCCGCCCCTGAGCCGGCGCGAGCGCGAGGTACTCGGCCTGGTGCTGAAGGGCATGACGACCAGCGAAATGGCGCTGCGCGCCGGGCGCTCGGCCAGCACGATCAGCTCGCAGAAGACCTCGGCCTACCGCAAGCTCGGCATTCGTGGTGACGGCGATCTGTTCCGCTACCGCCACCTGCTCGAATGCGGATGAGCGGGCTTATTCGCCCTGGTACTGCTTCTCTTCCACCAGTGCCGAACCGGCCACGCGGTTGATCTCGTTCTTCACCTGCACCCGCTCGCCATTGGTGCCATAGACGCCGCGTGCCAGCTGGATGAACGCATCGTCGAACACCTGGGCCGCTTCCTTGTCGCGCAGCTGGTCCTGGATGTCCCACATGCGCTCGTTGATCGCCTTCAGCTGCTGCTTCAATGCGGTCAGTGCCGGTTGCGCCTGCAGCTGCTGCTGCAACAAGGGCAGCAGGCCGTCCAGCTCGGTGCGCACGTTGGCCAGCTTGGCGGCATCGTCGATGCGCTCGGCCTTGATCTCGAGAATGGTGATCTTGTCGATCAGCTCGCCGATCGATACCGGGGTCAGGATGGCGTCCACGCGGTTGGTTCCTGGAAACAAGGCGCCATGATAGCGCGCCGCCGGCGCGTGGCCTGCCTCCACGGGATTTACGCCGAATTTGCGCTGCGGGCCCGACAGCACCCTCGATCCGTTACGGGCACGCGCTCGACACTGCCGTCCCGGCGGCGTGGCCGCTTTCGACGAGGAAACAAGTGCAGTGAACAGCAAGGGGATGATGGCGGCTGCGGTGGCCGCCCTGGCAGGGCTGCTCGGAACCGGCGGCGCGCAGGCACAGGTGCAGGTGAGCGGCACCGCGGCGTTGACGAGTGACTACGTCTGGCGCGGCAGCTCGCAGAGCGATGGTGACCCGGCGGTACAGGCCGGCGGGAAGGTTTCGATCCCGTCGGGCTGGTACGCCAGTGTGTGGGGTTCCAACGTGTCGTTCGAACCGGACATTGGCGCACGCAGCGAGTTCGATCTGGTGGCGGGTTGGTCCGGCGCACTGGCACCGCACTGGACACTGGATGCCAACCTGACCCGCTACCTGTACCCGGGCACCGGACGCGCGCTGGATTGGACCGAGCTCAACACTACGCTGACCTGGAAACAGCGCGCCTGGTTGCAGCTGGCGCATTCCAACGATGCACTGGCCGGCGGCCATCGCGGTACCTATGCACAGCTGGGCGTACGCGTGCCGCTGCACGAGCGCTTCCGCCTGGAAGCGGCGGTGGGCCAGTACTGGCTGGCCAACGCGCAGGGGCCGGACTACCTGCATGGCCAGCTCAGCGCGATCGCCACGCTGACGCCGGCCTGGGAACTGCGTGCCACCGTGCACGACACCGACAGCGCCGCCAAGCGCCTGTTCCCGGGCAACGCCGGCGGCCGCTGGGAACTGGCGCTGCAGGGAAGCTTCTAGTCGGCAGTGGTGGCCTGGCGCGAACGCAGCGCGCCGGGCAGCCACAGCAGCAGCGCCAGCACGGCCACGGCTGCACCGGCCACGCAGATGCCGGTCCAGCCGTAGCGCTGGTAGACCTGCGCCGACAGCAGCGAGCCCAGTGAGCCGCCGATGAAGTAGCCGGTCATGTAACCGGCGTTGAGCCGGTTGCGCGCGGCCGGCTGCAAGGCGTAGATCAGGTTCTGGTTGCTGACGTGCAGCAGTTGCGCGGCCAGGTCCAGCACCACCACGCCCACCAGCAGCGCCAGCAGCGAATGGGTGGACAGCCCCAGCGGCAGCCACGCCACCAGCAGCAGCACCAGTGCGATGGCCGTGGCGCGCCCGCTCTGGCCACGGTCGGACATGCGCCCGGCCAGTCCGGCGGCCAGCGTGCCAGCGGCACCGACCAGACCGAACAGGCCGATGGTGGCATCGCTGTAGGCATAGGGCGGCTGTGCCAGCAGGAAGGCAAGCGGGGTCCAGAAGATCGCGAACATGGCGAAACTGCACGCCCCCAGCAAGGTGCGCTGGCGCAGCACCGGTTCCTGCACGAACAGCACGCCGATCGAGCGCAGCAGGGCGAAATAGCCCAGGCCTGCGCTGTGGTGGAAGCGTGGCAGGCCACGCTGCAGGGCCAGCGCGGTCAGTACCAGGGTGGCCGCAGCGATGGCATAGACCAGCCGCCAGTCGCCCAGGCTCGAGAGCAGGCCGGCCACGGTGCGTGCCAGCAGGATGCCCAGCAGCAGCCCGCTCATCAGCGTGCCGACCACACGTCCGCGGTGCTCCGGTGCGGCCAGGGTGGCGGCGAACGGCACCAGCACCTGCGCCACCACCGAGAACAGGCCGGTGATCGCGGTGCCCACCAGCAGCCAGGCCAGCGACGGTGCACAGGCACTGATCACCAGGCCGCCGGCCGAGAGCAGGCTCATCACTACGATCAGGCGGCGCCGCTCGAACAGGTCACCCAGCGGCACCAGCAGGATCAGGCCGGCGGCATAGCTCAACTGCGCGGCGGTGACCACCATGCCGGCCTGGCCAAACGGCACGCCGAAGGCATCGGCGATGGTATGCAGCAGGGGCTGCGCATAGTAGTTGCTGGCCACAGCCACGCCGGTGGCCACCGACATCAGCAGCACCTGCCAGCGGTGCAGAGGGGGGAGGGACGGGCTCACGCGGTGTTCCAGTGGGCGGGGCGCACAGTGTCCGCCTGCTGCAGGCATGATGGAAATGAATCATCATCATCCTTGTCATCTGAAAACAAGATACAAGCGTGAACCTCAAGCAGCTCGAGTTCGCCGTCGCCCTGGCCGAGGAAGGCAACTTCACCCGTGCCGCTGAACGCTGCCATGTCGTGCAGTCCGCGCTCAGCCACCAGATCGCCGCGCTGGAGCAGGAACTGGGTGCCACGCTGTTCGAGCGCCTGCCGCGCCTGGTCCGCGCTACTGCCGCAGGTGAGGCGCTGCTGGTGCACGCGCGCCAGGTGCTGGCCAGCCTGCGTCACCTGCGTGCCGATGTGGCGGCGGTCAGTGGTGAAGTGCGTGGCCTGCTGGCCATCGGGCAGATTTCCTCGCTCACCGGCATCGACGTGGTGGCAATGCTGGCTGCCTTCCAGCAGGTGCACCCGCAGGTGGAGTTCCAGTTGCGGGTGGACAAGAGCGAAGACCTGATCGCACAGGTGCAGTCGCGCGCGCTGGACGTGGCGCTGGTCGGGCTGGCGCCCTCGGCGGCGCTGGAGGGGGTCTGTCACCAGACGCTGCAGGAGGAAGACCTGGTGGCGGTGCTGTCCCCGTCGCACCGGTTGGCGCGGCGCAGGCGGCTGCCATTGACCGCGCTGCAGGATGAGGCACTGGTCGATTTTCCGCGCGGCACTGGTGCGCGCCGACAGACCGATGACGCCTTCGCTGCCGCCGGCCTGCCGCACACGGTGCGCTTCGAGGTCAACCTGATGGAACTGGTCGAGCGCTTCGTCCGCCATGGGCTGGCGGTGGGCATCGTGCCGGCGCTGATCGCCGACGGCTTCGAAGGGGTGGTGCAGATTCCGCTGCAGCCCACCCCGACCCGCCGCGTGCATCTGGTCTGGCAGCGGTTGCCGACGCCGGCAGCACGTGCCTTCGTCGAGGCCGTGCTCAGCCGCGCAGGCGCAGGCTCAGGCCCTTGAGGAAATTGCGCAGCATCTGGTCCAGGCAGCGCCGGTAGTTGGCATGGCCGGGCTGGCGGAACAGCGCACCGACTTCCGACTTGGAGACATTGAAACCGGCGCTGGCGAAGATCTCCATCAGGTCCACATCGCGCAGCTGGAACGCCACCCGAAGCTTCTTCAACACCAGGTTGTTGTCGATGCGGGTTTCCACTGCACGCCGCGGCTGGCTCTCGTCGCGGCCGCGCAGGTGCACGATGAGCCCGTCGAGGAAGTGCGCCAGCGCACGGTCGTTCATCGCCTCGAAACCGGCCTCATCCTCGCGACGCAGCCAGGCCTTCACCTGTTCGGTATCCACGGCGAAGGCCGGGTCGGCCATCTGGCACAGGGTCACCACGTGCTGGTCGCCCAGGTCCAGGGAGTAGCGCACGCTGCGCAGGACATCGTTGTTGATCATGGCCCATTGTACCGGCCCCCCTGCAGCTGGGGTCGGATCCCTGTGCGGAGCAGAGGGATCCGACCCCGGATCCGGCCGATCCGGCAACACAGGTGCCGGCCGACGGTGCCAGAATGGGGACCTGGTTTCCGCCCTGGAGTTGCTTGATGACCCGCACCGTCCTGATTACCGGCGCCACCTCCGGCTTCGGCGCCGCCGCCGTCCACCGCTTCGCCCAGGCGGGCTGGAAGGTGATCGCCACCGGTCGCCGCAGCGAGCGCCTGCAGCCATTGGTCGACCGTTATGGCAAGGATATGGTGCACGCCGCCGCCTTCGACATCCGCGATGCGGTGGCGATGGAAGCAGCGCTGCTGGCGCTGCCGCCGGCCTTCGGCGAGATCGATCTGCTGGTCAACAATGCCGGGCTGGCGCAGGGCACCGCGCCGGCGCAGGGTGCGAAGCTGTCGGACTGGACCACCATGATCGACACCAACATCACCGCACTGGTGACCCTGACCCACCGCCTGCTGCCGCAGTTGGTGGAGCGCCGCGGCGCGATCATCAACATCTCTTCGGTGGCCGGTGTCTACCCGTATCCGGGCGGCAATGCCTATGGTGGCACCAAGGCGTTCGTCAGCCAGTTCTCGCTGGGCCTGCGTTCGGACCTGCACGGCACCGGCGTGCGCGTAACCACGATCGAACCGGGCATGGCCGAGACCGAATTCACCGTGGTGCGCACCCATGGCGACCAGAACGCCTCGGACAAGCTCTACAGCGGCGCCAACCCGATGACCGCCGAGGACATCGCCGAGCAGATCTTCTGGGTGGCCACGCTGCCGCCGCACCTGAACATCAATCGCCTGGAACTGATGCCGGTCAGCCAGTCGTTCGCCGGCTTCCAGGTGGCCCGCGAAGGCTGACCTGCGCCGAGCGACGTCCCGTGTCATCGCAGGTGGGGTGCGTCCTGTAGAGCCGAGCCCATGCTCGCCTTCGTCGGGATTCAGCCGAGCATGGCTCGGCTCTACAGAAACAAAAAAAGCCGGGCAATGCCCGGCTTTTCCGTTCAACTCCAGCAGATCACTGCGCCTTGATCGCCATGGCCTGCAGCCCGGTGCCATCCAGCTTCTGCTTGGCTTCGGACAGCTCGCCGGCCGTGCCATAGGGCCCCATGCGCACGCGGTACACGGTCTTGCCGTTGATCTGTGCCGATTCCACGCGTGCCGCAAGTCCCATCATCGCCAGCTTGGCCTTGGTGGCTTCGGCATCGCCGGAGGCACCGAATGCGCCGGCCTGCAGGATGTAGCGCGCATTGTCGGCGGACGCCGGTGCGGCAGCGGCCACTGGCGTCGCCGATGCGGCAGGTGCGGTTTCCGCGCGCGGCGCCGGGGTGGTGGCCGCCGTGCTGGTCGACGCCGGTGCGGTGCTGGCCGACGGCGTTGCTGCGGCTGGGCGCTCGCTCAGCGGTGCCGGCAGCGGACGGTTGGTCGCGGTCACCGGTGCGGTGCTGGCGACGCTGGCCGTTGCCGTCGGTGCCGGAGTGGACGTGCTGGCCGGCGGTACCGGCTTGCCTTCCAGTGCGGCCTGCGCGCGCTGCGCCTCGGCCTTGGCCCGGCGCTGGTCCTCGGCGCGCGCGCTGGCGGCCAGTTCGGCGTCGGACATCTCCACTTCCTTGCCCGGCAGCAGGGTGTAGAAGTCGTACTGGGTGGCGGCCGGCTTTTCCGCTTCGGCCGGCTTGGCGGGGGCCGGCTGCGCGGCCGGCTGGCTGCCGACATCGCTGTCGGCATCGGCGACCGGGGCCGGTTGCGCGTTCGGGTTCGGCTGCGGACCGGCGCGCAGGAAACCATCGCCTTCGCCCTTGAACAGGTTCGGCGCCGCCAGGAACACCACAGCGGCGATCGCCACACCGGCCACCAGCCACACCCATCCGGGAGTGCCCTGGCTGCCGCTGTTGCGTCGTGCCTGGCTTTTGCCGCGTCGTGCTGCCATGTGTACTGCGTCTCCTGATGCTTACATTTTTTCCGGGGCGCTGACGCCCAGGAGTTCGAGGCCGTTGGCCAGCACCTGGCGTGCCGCGCAGGCCAGGGTCAGCTTGGCATTGCGCTCAACACTGTCGTCCACCAGCACTGGCGTCCCGTGATACCACGTGTGGAACGCATGCGCCAATTCACGCAGGTACTGCGCTACCAGATGCGGCTCCAGCGCCACGCCGGCCGCTTCCACCACTTCCGGATACCGCGAGATCTCGTTCATCAGCGTCAGCGAGGCGTCGTCGCCCAGGCGGGCGAGGTTGGCCAGGCCATTGCTCTGTTCGTACACCAGGCCCTTCTCCTGCGCCTGGCGCAACAGGCTGCACACGCGCGCGTGCGCGTACTGCACATAGAACACCGGGTTGTCGTTGCTCTGCTGGCGGGCCAGGTCGATGTCGAAGGTCAGCTGCGAATCGGGCTTGCGCGCGATCAGGAACCAGCGGGTGGCATCGCGGCCGGCTTCCTCGATCAGGTCGCGCAGGGTGAAGTAGCTGCCGGCACGCTTGGACAGCTTCACTTCCTCACCGCCACGCATGACGGTGACCATCTGGTGCAGCACGTATTCCGGCCAGCCCTGCGGGATGCCCACTTCCATGGCCTGCAGGCCGGCGCGCACGCGCGCCAGCGAACCGTGGTGGTCGGCGCCCAGCTCAGTGATCGCGCGCTCGTAGCCGCGCTGCCACTTGGACAGGTGGTAGGCCACATCCGGAACGAAGTAGGTGAAGGTGCCGTCGGACTTGCGCATCACGCGGTCCTTGTCGTCACCGAAGTCGGTGCTGCGCAGCCACAGCGCGCCGCCTTCCTCGTAGGTGTGACCGGACGCCTGCAGCTTGGCCACCGCTTCGGCGACCTTGCCGTCGGCGTACAGCGAGCTTTCCAGGAAGTAGATGTCGAAGTCGACGCCGAACGCGGCCAGGTCCAGGTTCTGCTCGTTGCGCAGGTAGGCCACAGCGAAGCGACGGATCGCCTGCATGTCGTCCGGATCCTTGGCGCCGACCACCAGGGTGCCCTCCAGGTCGACGCTGGCGCCGGCCATGTAGGCGCGGGCGACGTCGGCAATGTATTCACCGCGATAGCCGCCTTCCGGCCAGCCGTCCTGGTCCGGGGCGATCCCCTTCACGCGGGCCTGCACCGACAGCGCCAGGTTTTCGATCTGCACGCCGGCGTCGTTGTAGTAGAACTCGCGCTTGGCGTTCCAGCCGTTGGCATCGAGCACGCGCGCCACGCAGTCGCCGATCGCGGCGGCGCGGCCGTGGCCGACGTGCAGCGGACCGGTCGGGTTGGCCGACACATACTCCACACCCACCGTGCGGCCATTGCCGGACAGGTTGCGGCCGTAGTCATGGCCTTCCTTGATGACCGAAGCGGCTTCGCGCTGGTAGGCGGCCGGGGCCAGGTGGAAATTGATGAAGCCCGGGCCAGCGATCTCGACCTTGCTGACGTCCTCGCTGCGCGGCAGCGCCTCGACCAGCGCCTGGGCCAGCGCGCGCGGATTGCTGCGCGCGGCCTTGGCCAGCAGCATCGCGGCGTTGGTGGCGAAGTCGCCATGGTCGCGGGTCTTCGGGCGCTCGACCACGAAGTCCGGCGGCAGGGAGTCGGCGGGCAGGGTGCCATTGGCGCGCAAGGCTTCGATGCCTTGGCTGATCAGGGCGCGGAGGAGATTTTTCACGAGGCCTGCTGTGAGAATGAGCGGCGGAATCGCCCATTTTAGCGCAGATACCCGCAGCCACGCTGAGCCCCGCCTGCCTGGCGGGGCCGGGGCCCCGTCGCCGGCCCACGCTCAGCCGAACAGGCGCGGTTGTGGCTGGGCCAGCAGCCCTCGTTCAGCAAACGAAACAGGCCGCCCCTCACCCACCACGAAGTGGTCCAGCAGGCGCACATCCACCAGCGCCAGCGCCTGCTGCAGCTCGTCGGTGATGCGGGTGTCGGCACTGGAGGGTTCCGGGTCGCCGGACGGGTGGTTGTGGCTGAGGATCACCGCTGCGGCGTTGTGCAGCAGGGCCCGCCGTACCACTTCGCGCGGGTACACCGGGGCCGCGTTGATGGTGCCCTGGAACAGTTCCTCGCAGGCGATCAGGCGGTGCCGGTTGTCCAGGAACAGCACCATGAAGATCTCCCGGGCCTGGCCGCGCAGCCGGTGCTGCAGGTAGCGGCCGACCGCGACCGGGTTGTTGCCGACGGGTTCGCCGTGCTGCAGTTCGGCGGCCAGGTAGCGGTGGGCCAGCTCCAGTCCGGCCGCCAGCGTGCAGCTGCGTGCCGGACCCAGGCCGGGCAGCCGCGCCAGGTCGCGGGCCGGGCGGTCAAGCAGCTGCCGCAACGGGCCATGCGCGGCGAGCAGATCGCGCGCGGTGTGCACGGCATCGCGGCCGCCGGACCCGGAGCCGAGGAACAGCGCCAGCAATTCAGCATCGGACAGCAGGGCAGCACCGTGCGCGAGCAGTTTCTCGCGGGGTCGTTCCTGTTCGGGCCAGTCGCGGATGGGCATGCGTTGATCATCGCCGGCTGCGTTGCGGCCTCCCATCGGCACACCCCGCGCGCGCGCGTCGGCCAATGCCTCAATCGCGCCGGCGCTGCAGATAGGCGAACAGTTCCTGGTTGGTCTGCAGGCCCAGCTTGCGCTTGGCTTCAGCCTTCTGCCGGCTGATCGTCTTCGGGCTGCGGCCGCAATGGGCCGCAATGGCATTGACCTTCAGCCCGGCCGCCAGCAGGTCCAGCACTTCCTGCTCGCGCGCCGACAGCGCCGACGGCTCACGCGCGAACATCAGGTCGCGCGCTTCAAGGTGGTGGCGCAGGTGTGGCGAAACGAAGACCTGGCCGGCCATCGCGGCGTTCAGCGCCTGCGGCAGCTGGCCGAAATCGGCGCACTTGTCGACCAGGCCACCCACGCCGTCGCGCAACAGGCCATCAAGCAGGCCCGGATGGCGGGCGCCGGTCAGCACCACCACCGGCAGCGCCGGGTGGCGCGCCTGCAGTTCGCCGATCAGCTCAGGGCCATCAGGGCCGGTGCCGGGCATGGACAGGTCGGTCAGCACGGCGTCGCAGGTTTCGCGTTCCACCAGGTGCAGCAGCCCGGCGCCGTCACACGCGGCGCCGACCACGTCCATCAGATGGGTCTGCAGCACGATGCGGATACCGTGCAGGACGACGGGGTGGTCGTCGGCGATGATGATGCGCGGTTGCACGTGGAATCCTCGGAAGGCGAAACGGCGCACCAGCGGTGGCCAACCACGATTCTGCAAAGGTGGTCGGCCTACAGGTATAGGAAAGTTCCGAATCGCACGGTTCCGGATGCAGAAATTGTCGTAGTGCAAGTTCCATCTGCTGATAGCTGCCGGCTATGTGCGCCCTGCACCGGGACATTACCGGCCATCGGGTAAGCTAGCGCCCTCGTTTGCACAGGAAATCCAGGTGGCTGACTCCCCCAACGCTTCCCCGGCGCCGGCCCGCGCGCTGGAAGGCCAGAAACTGTTGTTGTGCGTCGGAGGCGGGATCGCGGCCTACAAGGCTCTGGAGCTGGTGCGGCGGCTGCGCGACGCCGGCGCCCAGGTACAGGTGGCGATGACCGCCGGTGCCCAGCAGTTCGTCACCCCGCTCAGCTTCCAGGCCCTGTCCGGGCAGCCGACCCGCACCACGCTGTGGGACAGCGCGGCCGAACAGGCCATGGGCCATATCGAACTGGCGCGCTGGGCCGACCGTATCGTGGTCGCCCCGGGTACCGCCGATCTGCTCGCGCGGCTGGCCCAGGGCCATGCCGATGACCTGGTCAGCACGCTGTGCCTGGCCAGCACCGCACCGCTGACGATCTGCCCGGCGATGAACCATCGCATGTGGCTGCATCCGGCCACCCAGGCCAACATCGCCCTGCTGCGCCAGCGCGGCGCGCAGGTGATCGGTCCGGTCGATGGCCCGCTGGCCGAAGGTGAATCCGGTCCCGGCCGTCTGGCCGAACCGGGCGACATCGTGGCCGCGCTGGCCGCCAACGGCCGCGCGGCCTCAGCGGTTGCCGCGCCGGAAACCCGCGCACTGCAGGGCCTGCGCCTGCTGGTCAGCGCCGGCCCGACCTACGAAGATCTGGACCCGGTGCGCTACGTCGGCAACCGCAGCAGCGGCAAGATGGGGTTCGCCCTGGCCGCCGCGGCCGCGGCGATGGGCGCACAGGTGGTGCTGGTCAGTGGCCCGGTGCAACTGCCCACGCCGCCTGGCGTGCAGCGCATCGATGTGCGCTCGGCCGCGCAGATGCGCGATGCCGTGCTGCAGTCGCTGCCGGCCGACATCTACATCGGTGCAGCGGCGGTATCGGACTACACGCCGCGCCAGGTGGCCGCGCAGAAGCTGAAGAAGACCGCCGACAGCCAGT
This sequence comes from Stenotrophomonas sp. CS3K5, assembly GCF_059515225.1. Lineage (NCBI taxonomy): Bacteria > Pseudomonadati > Pseudomonadota > Gammaproteobacteria > Lysobacterales > Lysobacteraceae > Stenotrophomonas > Stenotrophomonas sp. CS3K5. The sequence continues at coordinate 22,525 of NZ_JCAKRX010000007.1, read as the reverse complement.
CGCTGGTGATTGAGCTGGTGCGCACGCCGGACATCCTGGCCGAAGTCGCCGCGCAGACCCAGTCGCTGAAACTGGTGGTGGGCTTTGCCGCCGAGACCCACGATGTGGAGAAATATGCCCGTGGCAAGCTGGTCGACAAGCGCCTGGACCTGGTGATCGCCAACCAGGTCGGCATCAGCGGCGGCGGTTTCGAAAGCGACAACAATGCCGCCACGGCCTTCTGGCAGGACGGCGAACAGAACTTCCCGGCCACCTCCAAGCGCGAGCTGGCCGAACAACTGCTGGCGCTGATCGCGCGGAGGCTTCAGGCATGACCCAGGCGGTATCCACACCGGCATTTTCCCCGCAGCCGTTGCAGGTCAAGCTGCTCGACCCGCGTTTCGGCGACAGCTGGCCGTTGCCGGCCTACGCCACCGAAGCCAGCGCCGGCATGGACCTGCGTGCGGCGCTGGACACCGCGCTGACCCTGCAGCCTGGCGACACCGCGCTGGTGCCCAGTGGCCTGGCCATCCATATTGCCGATCCGCACCTGTGCGCGGTCATCCTGCCGCGTTCCGGGCTGGGCCATCGCCACGGCATCGTGCTCGGCAACGGTACCGGCCTGATCGATGCCGATTACCAGGGGCCGCTGCTGATCAGCGTGTGGAACCGCGGCCGCGAAGCCTTCACCATCGAGCCGGGTGATCGCATCGCCCAGCTGGTGGTCGTGCCGATTGCCCGCGTCAGCCTGCAGGTGGTGGATACTTTCACCGACAGCGTGCGGGGCACGGGTGGATTCGGCCATACCGGGGTGCGTTGACAGGGGACATCGATGAGCGGCATCGGGGAAGGACAGCGGGGACGGTCATTGGGGCGCAGCGCTCCCCTTCTGGGGGTGTTGCTGGTCCTGCTGGCAGGCTGGTTCGGTTGGAGCGCGGTGCAGCAGTGGCGCCAGGAGGCCAACGGCCAGGCGCTGGAGCAGGCGCGTGACCAGGCCGTGCAGGGGCTGCAGCAGGCCGCCGCTGGCCAGGTGCAGCAGCTGCAGCAGCACCTGAACAACGATCGCGTTCAGCAGGCGCTGCAGGCCGGTGATGCGGCCGCCGCCGCCCTGGCCCTGCGCGAGAGCTGGACCGGCGTGGAACAGGTGGAGGTGCTGACCTCCGACCTGGCGACCGCCTATGCCGATCCGGCGGCCTTCGGTTATGCCCGCCTGGCCCTGCTGGAGGCCGCGCTGGCCGAAGGCAAGCCCGGCGTACGGGTGGTCCGCGACGGCGGTGGCAACCGGCTGGGCCTGGCCGCGCCGGTACAGCTGGGCAACCTCGGCCCGGCCGTGGTGTATGTGCGCCAGCCGCTGCTGCGGCTGACCTCGGCGCTGGACCAGGCGAGTGCGCCGTCCAGCGGTTTCCTCGGCCTGCGCCAGGGCGTGCGCGACCTGGTCAGCCAGGGCAATGCCAGCCTGGCCGAAGGTGCCGAAGCACTGGCGCGTCCCATTCCAGGAACGCCGCTGCGGCTGGCCGCGTCGGTGCCCAGCGTCGAGGCCGGGCCGCTGGGCCTGGGCGCGCTGGCCAGCGCCATCGTTGCCCTGTTGCTGGCGTTCATCGCCGTATTGCTGGTGGTGGGGCGCCATCGCCTGCCGGCGTCGCTGCCGCTGCCGCGCCGCGCCTCGGCGGTCGAGGCCGACCTGGGCCCGACGCTGAGCGAAAGCCTGCAGCAGTCCCCGCCGCCGGTGGCCAGCACGGCCAACCGTGATGCCCCCCCGCCGCCGCCGCCGCCGGTGCCGGCTGAAGAGCTGGCGGCCGGAATCTTCCGTGCCTACGACATCCGCGGCGTGACCGGCAGCGAACTGACGCCGAAGACCGCCGCGCTGATCGGCCAGGCCATCGGTACCGTGGCGCTGGAACAGGGGCTGCGCGAAGTGGTGATCGGCCGTGATGGCCGCCTGTCCGGCCCGGAGCTGGCGGCGGGCCTGGCCGAAGGGCTGCGCCGCGCCGGCTGCGCGGTGATCGACATCGGCCTGGCACCGACCCCGGTGGTGTACTACGCCGCCTTCCACCTGCGTACTGGCACCTGCGTGGCCGTGACCGGCAGCCACAACCCGCCCGAGTACAACGGCTTCAAGATTGTCATCGGCGGCGAGACGCTGTCCGGCGATGCCATCACCGATCTCTACGCACGCATCGTCGAGGGTCGCCTGGTGCAGGCCACCGAACCGGGTGACTACCAGCAGCGCGACGTCAGCGCCGATTACATCCAGCGCATTGCCGATGACGTGCAGCTGGATCGTCCGCTGAAGGTCGTCGCCGATGCCGGCAACGGTGTGGCCGGTGCATTTGCGCCGCAGCTGCTGGAGGCGATCGGTGCCGAAGTCATTCCGCTGTACTGCGATGTCGACGGCACCTTCCCCAACCATCACCCCGACCCCAGCGAACCGGCCAACCTGGAAGACCTGGTGCAGACGGTGAAGCGCTTTGGCGCCGACCTCGGCGTGGCCTTCGATGGCGATGGTGACCGGCTGGGCGTGGTCACCGGCGAAGGCAGGATCATCTATGCCGACCGCCTGCTGATGCTGTTCGCCGCCGATGTGCTGATGCGCAACCCCGGTGCGATGGTGATCTACGATGTGAAATGCACCGGCAAGCTGTCCGACCACGTGCTGCGCAATGGTGGCAGCCCGTTGATGTGGAAGACCGGGCATTCGCTGATGAAGGCCAAGATGCGCGAGACCGATGCCGAGCTGGCCGGCGAGATGAGCGGCCATTTCTTCTTCAAGGAACGCTGGTTCGGTTTCGACGACGGCCTGTATGCGGCGGCACGCCTGCTGGAGATCCTGGCCCAGCGCGAGGAAACCCCCGACGAGGTGCTGGCCGAGCTGCCGGAGATGGTGGCGACGCCGGAACTGAAGGTGCCGGTGGCCGAAGGTACGCCGCATGCGCTGGTGGCGATGCTGGTGGCGGCTGCGCAATCGCCGGACAACCCCTACGTGGGGGGCCGGCTGTCGACCATCGACGGCCTGCGTGTGGACTTCCCCGACGGCTGGGGCCTGGTGCGTGCCTCCAACACCACGCCGGTGCTGGTGCTGCGCTTTGAAGGTAGCGACGAGGCTGCACTGGAACGCATCCAGGCCCTGTTCCGCAGCCAGCTGCAACCGGTGCTGGGCGACACCCCGCTGGGGTTCTGAGACGGGGCCGGGCTGCGCCCGGCACCCGCCGAAGCAACATCAACCTCAACATCAAGAGCGGGCTATCCGCGGGACACCGCCCCACCTCTGACAGTTTCCCGGTGCTGTTGGTAGGTGTCGGCCTTGGTCGACACAGCAGTTCCACGCTATGCGTGGATGCTCTTCCCAATTCGCTTGTCTGGTGGGTGCCGACCGTTGGTCGGCACACCCTCACCCCTTGAACCGCAATCCCACGCCTGGTTCGGTGAACAGGTAGCGCGAATCCAGTGCCGAATCGCCCAGCTTGTGCCGCAGCTTGCCGACCAGGATGCGCAGGTAGTGGGTGTCATGCTGGTGGGTCGGGCCCCAGATTTCCTGCAGGATCTGCGGCTGGGTCACCACCCGCCCGGCATTGCGCAGCAGCAGCGACAGCAGCGCGTATTCCTTGCGGGTCAGCGCCACCGGCTCGCCATCGAGCGCCACTTCGCGGCGTACCAGGTCCACGTGCAGGTGGCCATCGTCGAACACCGGTGGCGTGCCGTCGGTCGGCACGCTGCGGGTGCGCAGCAGCGCCCGCACCCTTGCCATCAGTTCCTGGGTACCGAACGGCTTGGTCACATAGTCGTTCGCGCCGTTGTCCAGCGCCCGCACCTTTTCCGTTTCACCGGCACGCACGGTCAGCATGATCACCGGCACCTGGCTCCACTGCCGCAGCTGCTCCAGTACCTCATGGCCTTCCATGTCCGGCAGGCCGATGTCCAGGATCACCAGGTCCATGTCTTCGCTGGCCGCCATCTGCAATCCCTGCTGGCCATTCTCGGCCTGGCGCACCTGGTAGCCCTGCGCGCGCAGGCTGATGTCCAGGAACCGGCGGATCTGGGTTTCATCATCGATCACCAGCACGCGCGGGGCCGGCGCGCTGGCATCAGTCGGAGTCGGGCTCATCGTGGGACGCTGGCTTGAGCAGGGGCAGGGTGATGCGGATCAGGGTACCGCGACCATCGCGTCCTGGCAGCGCCTGCACGCTGCCACCGTGCGCGCCGATCATGCCCTGGCAGATGGTCAGTCCCAGGCCGGTGCCGTGGCGGCCGCGGTCACCGCGCTCGACGCTGTAGAACATGTCGAAGATGCGTGCGCGCTCGTCGTCGGGAATGCCGGGGCCGGCATCGATCACGTCGATGCGCAGCTGCCCGTCCAGTTCGCGCGCCTGCACCTGCACGGCGGCGTCGGGCGGGGAGAACTTGGCGGCGTTCTCCATCACGTTGAACACCGCCTGTTCGACCAGTGCCGGGTGCACCCAGATCGGCGCCAGCGTGGGCGGAATGTCCAGTTCCAGCCGCACCTTCGGCTGGTAGCGCTGCAGGCGCCGCGCCGCCGAGCCGATCAGCTCATCCACGCCGATCCAGTCGCGGTTGATCTTCAGGCCTTCGTGGCCGAGCCGGGTCATGTCCAGCAGGTTCTGGATGTAGCGGTCCAGGCGTTCGCCCTCGACCAGGATGGTGTCCAGCAGGGCGCGGCGGTCGGCGCTGTCCATCGCCCCGCCATAGCTGGCCAGGCTGTCGGCCGAACCGATCATCGCCGCCAGCGGCGAGCGCAGATCGTGCGATACCGAGGAGAGCAGCGCCGAGCGCAGGCGCTCGGTCTCGTTGCTGACGTGCGCCTGTTCCAGTTCGGCCACCAGACGGGTGCGCAGCGCGGCCTGGGCGATGTCGTCGACCATCGCCTCGGCCAGCTGGCGCTGCTCGGGCAACAGGCGTGCCTGGGCGCCGGGCAGATACAGTCCGGCCACGCCGATCGCGCGGTCCTCGCCATCCAGCAGCGGCAGGAACCACCACTGCGCGCCGGCCAGGGTATCGGTGAAGCGACCGCTGGGCTGGCCGTGGCGCAGGGCCCAATCGGCGGCCGCCAGATCGGTGTCGCCTGGCTGGCTGCGGCCGCCGGTGGCGGTGTCGGCGCCGATCCGCAGCCACGCCGGCACGTCCATGGCCTGTTCCAGCGCGTGCCGCCCGGCTTGCGCCACCTCGCCATTGCCGGCCGCGCTGGCCAGCTGGCGGCCCAGCTGCTGGCGCGCGCGGGCGTGGCGGTTGGCCGCGCGCAACGCGATCACCTGCATGCGCAGGCGTGAGGCCAGGCGGCCGGCCACCAGTGCCGCGGCCAGGAACAGGAACACGGTGATCACGCCCTGGCGCGCGCCGATGGCGAAGGTGAAGCGCGGCGCGATGAACAGGAAGTTGTAGGCGAGGAAGCACAGGATCGCCGCCATCACCGCCACGCTGGCGCGGGTACGCGCGGCGACCAGCACCACCGCCACGATGAACACCATCGACAGGTCGGCCATGCCCACCCAGCGCTCGGCCAGCCACGCCACGGCACAGGCCAGCGCGGTGGCGATCAGCGCCTGCACCGGCTCGTAGCTGATGCCGCGCCCGGGCGGCAACAGGCCTTCGCGTCGCGATCGCGCGCGCGCCTGCGGGGTGCTGATGATGGTGATCTCGTAGTGCGCGCCGCGCTGGATCAGCTGCTGGGTCAGCGTGCGGTTGAACATCCGTGCCAGCGGCCGTTCGCGGGTACGGCCCAGCACCAGAGTGGATACACCATTGTGCGCGGCATGGTCGAGCAGGGCATCGGCGATGCTGGAGCCGTGCAGCAGTTCGGCGTCACCGCCCAGCCGCCGCGCCAGCGCGAAGGCCGCATCGATCTCGCGCCGGGTCGCCTCGTCCTGGCGCCGGCTCTGCACGGTCACCACCGTCCACGGTGCGTCGCGGCGTTCGGCGATGCGCCGCGCCACCCGCACCAGGTATTCGCTCTGGCCACCCCCATCGATGGCCACCAGCACGCCACGCCGCAGCGGCAGGTTGCCTTCGCCGCGTGCGGCACGGGTCTCGCGCAGGCTGCTGTCAACGCGGTCGGCCGCCTCCTGCATCGCCAGCTCGCGCAGTGCGGTCAGATTGGCGGGCGAGAAGAACGCCTGCAACGCCTGCGCGGCCTGCTCGGGCACGTACACCTTGCCCTGCTGCAGGCGCGCGATCAGCTCGCGAGGCGGCAGGTCGACCAGCACGATGTCATGCAGGCGATCGAGCACGCCGTCCGGCACTGTCTCGCTGACCCGCACGCCGGTGATGCGCATCACCACATCGTTGAGGCTTTCCAGATGCTGGATGTTGACCGTCGTCCAGACATCGATGCCGGCGTCCAGCAGTTCCATCACATCCTGCCAGCGTCGCTCGTGGCGGCTGCCCGGCGCATTGCGGTGCGCCAGCTCGTCCACCAGCACCAGCGCAGGACGCCGTGCAAGCACGGCGTCAAGATCCATCTCCTGCAGGGCGTGGCCGTGGTAGGCCACATCCTTCAGCGGCAGCTGCGGCAGGCCTTCCAGCAGCGCCTGGGTATCGGCCCGGCCGTGGGTTTCCACCAGCCCGACCACCAGATCGACACCGCGGCGCAGCTGTTCCTGCGCGCGGGTCAGCATGGTGTAGGTCTTGCCCACCCCCGGCGCCGCACCGAGGAACACGGTGAGCTTGCCGCCGGCTTCGCGTTGCAGGCCTTCCACCAGGGCATCGGCCTGGCGGGTACGCACATCAGTCATGGGTGCCGCTGTCATGCCGGCCATTGTGCGCGCAGCGGGTGCAGGCCGGCATCACGGCGCCTTGGCCGCGTGGTCCAGGGCGAAGTTCAGCGTCACCACGTTCACCCGCGGCTGGCCGAACACGCCCCACTGGCGTCCTTCGGTATGGGCCTGCACCAGTGCCCGCACCCGTTCCACCGGCAGCCCGCGGGCGCGCGCCACGCGGACCACCTGCAGCTGGGCCGCGGCCGGCGACAGCTGCGGGTCCAGGCCACCACCGGACTGGGTGACCAGATCGGCCGGCACCTGCGCCGGCGCCACGCCTTCGCGTGCGGCCACGGCGGCCGTGCTGGCGGCCACGCGTTCGGCCAGTGCCGGGTTGCTGCGCGCCAGGTTGGAACCGGCCGCCGCCATCGGGTCGTAGTTGGCCGCCGATGGCCGCGCCTGGAAATAGCCTTCGGCGGTGAACGGCTGCGCCAGCCACACCGAGCCACGCACCTGGCCGTTGCCATCGCGCAGCAGGCTGCCTTCGGCCTGGCCCGGGAAGGCAAGGCCGGCAAAGCCGGTGGCGATGCCGGCATAGACCGCACCGGCCAGCAGCAGCGTGGCCAGGCCCAGGCCGATCGCCGGGCGCCAGCTGGCACCGTCCTGCAGGCTGGCCACGCGGGCCTCGGCTTTCGGTTCGCGGGACAGGGAAGACGAAGTGGAAACAGAACGGTTCATGCGCCGAATACCAGGACAAGAAGGAGGTCGATCAGCTTGATCGCCGCGAACGGCAGCAGCACGCCGCCGAGGCCGTACACCAGCATGTTCCGGCGCAGCAGCGCAGTGGCGGTGGCCGGGCGGAAGCGCACGCCACGCAGGGCGAGCGGGATCAGGGCGGGAATCACCAGGGCGTTGAAGATCAGCGCCGCCAGCACCGCGTTGCGCGGGCTCGACAGCTGCATCACGTTCAGTGCGGCCATGGTCGGAACCGCAGCGGCAAACAGCGCCGGCAGGATCGCGAAGTACTTGGACACATCGTTGGCCAGCGAGAACGTGGTCAGCGCGCCGCGGGTGATCAGCTGCTGCTTGCCTACCTCCACCACCGCCAGCAGCTTGGCCGGGTCCGAATCCAGATCGACCATGTTGCCGGCTTCCTTCGCCGCCTGCGTTCCAGAGTTCATTGCCAGGCCGATGTCGGCCTGGGCCAGCGCCGGGGCATCGTTGGTACCGTCACCGACCATCGCCACCAGGCGACCGCCGGCCTGTTCCTGGCGGATGCGCGCCAGCTTGTCTTCCGGGCGCGCCTCGGCGATGTAGTCGTCCACACCGGCCTCGGCGGCGATGGCGGCGGCGGTCAGTGGGTTGTCACCGGTGATCATCACCGTGCGGATGCCCATCGCCCGCAGCTGCGCGAACTTCTCGCGCATGCCGTGCTTGACCACGTCCGACAGCTCGATCACGCCCAGTACGTGGCGGCCCTCGGCGACGACCAGCGGGGTGGCGCCATTGCGTGCTACCTGCTCGACGCGTCCGCCGAGTTCGGCCGGCACGCTGCCGCCGTGCGCCTGCACGTGGTTGCGGATCGCATCCAGCGCGCCCTTGCGGATCTGGCGACCATGTTCCAGGTCGACACCGGACATGCGGGTCTGTGCACTGAAGGCCAGGTAGTCGGCATGCTCCGGCTCGGCGGTGGCGCAGCCCTGTTCGCGGGCCAGGCGCACGATCGACTTGCCTTCCGGGGTCGGGTCGGCCAGCGAGGACAACAGCGCCGCTTCGCGCAGCTGGCTGGCATCGATACCGGCCAGCGGATGGAAGTGGCTGGCCTGGCGGTCGCCGTAGGTGATGGTGCCGGTCTTGTCCAGCAGCAGCACATCGACGTCGCCGGCCACTTCCACCGCCTTGCCCGACTTGGCCAGCACATTGGCGGCCAGCGCTCGGTTCATGCCGGCAATACCAATGGCCGGCAGCAGGCCGCCGATGGTGGTCGGGATCAGGCACACCAGCAGCGCGATCAGCAGCAGCGGATCGACCTGCACGCCAACTGCAGCGCCGATGGCCGGCAGCGTTGCCACCACCACCAGGAAGGTCAGCGTCATCGCCGCCAGCAGCAGGGTCAGCGCGATCTCGTTCGGGGTCTTCTGCCGGTTGGCACCTTCCACCAGCGCGATCATCCTGTCCAGGAAGCTGTGGCCCGGCTCGGCGGTCACCCGCACGATGATCTGGTCGGACAGCACCTTGGTGCCGCCGATCACGCCGGAACGGTCGGTGCCGGCCTCGCGCAGCACCGGTGCCGATTCGCCGGTCACCGCCGCTTCGTTGATGGTGGCCAGGCCCTGCACGATCTCGCCATCGGCCGGCACCAGTTCTCCAGCACTGACGATCACGTGGTCGCCCGGCCGCAGTTCGGCGGCTGGAACCTGGGTTTCGGCGGCATCCGGCTGCGGTGCCGCCAGCCGGCGTGCCACCAGATCCTGGCGGGCACGGCGCAGCGAGGCGGCCTGGCCACGGCCGCGGGCTTCGGCCACGGCCTCGGCGAAGTTGCCGAACAGCACGGTCACCAGCAGGATCGCGGTCACCGCCAGGCCGAAGCCCAGCGGCGCATTGCCGGTCAGGGTGACGATCGCTGCCACGATCGTGCCGGCCATCACCACCGCCATCACCGGGCTGCGCACCAGGTGCATCGGCGACAGCTTGCGCACCGCCTCGATCAGCGCACGGCGCAGGCCGGCGGCATCGAGCAGGGCAGGGCGCGGCGCATGGGAACTACGGGTTGAACTTGCATGACTACTCATGGGGGTGTCCTCAGTGCAGTCCCAGGCTCAGGTGGTCGGCAATCGGGCCGAGTACCAGCGCCGGCATGAACTGCAGCACGGTCAGGATGACGATCACCGAGACCAGGGTCAGGGCGAAGGTCGGCGTTTCGATCTGCAGGCTGCCGGCAGATTCCGGCGCCTGGCGCTTGGCGGCCAGCTGCGCAGCCACTACCAGCGGGATGATCAGCAGCGGGAAGCGGCCCAGCAGCAGCACCAGCGAGCAGCTCAGGTTCCACCACAGCGTGGCGTCACCCAGCCCTTCGAAGCCCGAGCCGTTGTTGGCATAGGCCGAGACATACTCGTAGAACACCTGGCTGATGCCATGGAATCCGGGGTTGGAGGTGCCGGCCAGGCCGGGCACGGCCAGGGTGATTGCGGTGAACACCAGCAGGGTGATCGGCTGCAGCAGTACCAGCAGCGCCAGCAGGCGTACCTGCGGTGTCTCCAGCTTGCGGCCGAACAGTTCCGGCGTACGCCCGGTCATCAGGCCGGCCAGGAACACGCCCAGCAGCAGGTACACGATGAACTGCTGCAGGCCGCAGCCGATGCCGCCCCAGATGGCGCTGACCAGCATGTTGACCATCGCGATGCCACCACTGAGCGGCGCCAGCGAATCGTGCATGCCGTTCACCGAGCCATTGGAGACCTGGGTGGTCACCGCCGCCCACAGCGCAGTGCCATCGGCGCCGAAACGCACCTCCTTGCCTTCCATCAGCAGCGGGGTGGCGGCGCTGGCGCTATGGCCCTCGCTCCACATCATCGCGCCGGTGGACAGCAGCGACATGCCCAGCATGCAGCTGAACACCAGAACGCCGAAGCGTCGGCGGCCGGTGAAGGCACCGATCATGAAGATCACCGCCATCGGCACCAGCAGGATGCCAAGCACTTCCAGCGCGTTGGACAGCGGCGTCGGGTTTTCCAGCGGGAAACTGCTGTTGGGGCCGTACCAGCCGCCACCATTGGCCCCCAGCTGCTTGGCCGCGACCATCGCCGCCACCGGGCCCAACGGCAGTTTCTGCTCGGCCATGCCGGCGCTGGCATCGATCGGCGTGGCCTGCGGCCCGCCCGCCATCGTCGACGGCACGCCCTGGCTGGTCAGCAGCAGGGTCCACACCAGGCACAGCGGCAGCAGGAAGCGCACGCACAGGCGCACCACGTCCACGTAGTAGTTGCCCACCGCCACCTGGCGGTCATCGCCGGCGCCGGTGGCCGCCGCAGCCTGCGGCGCACGCGAGAACAACGCGCGCAGCGTGGCCACGGCCAACGCCAGGCCCATCATCGGCGTTACCACCTGCAGACCGGTGATGCCGGTCATCTGGGAAAGGTAGGACAGCTGCGCCTGGCCCGAATAGTGCTGCTGGTTGGTGTTGGTCAGGAACGAGATCATCGTGTGCAGCGCGGTGTCCCAGCGCATGTTCGGGATCTGGTCCGGGTTCAACGGCAGCCAGGCCTGGGTCATGAACACGGTCTGGGTCAGCACCGCCACCACCACGTTGCTCAGCACGAACGCCAGCACATAGCCGCGCCAGCTCATCGAACGCGATGGATCGACACCGAACGCCCGGTACAGCGGTTTCTCGATCCAGTGGAACAGCACGTCGACCTTCATCGGCGTGCCACGCATCACCCGCGCCAGGTACACGCCCAGCGGCCACGCCAGCACAACGCTGACGGCAATAATCACAAGCATCTCAGTCATGTCAGGCTCCGTCAGAACGACTCGGGCCGCAGCACGACATAAAGCAGATAGGCGGCGGCGACCAGCACCAGCACGCCACACAACAACGACAGCCAGGGGGACATTGCAATAGCGTCCTGGTGGAACCCCTCCACCTCAGGCCGCCATCGTGGTCCTGACGCCCATAAACGCACTACACGCCGGACCGGGCCGGCGCGTAAAGAGTGCATAAATTCAGCGGCTCAACCCGTAACCGGGCCCGGGGTAGCGCCGGGCCAGGCCCGGCGGAGGCAGCGCCGTCAGCCCGCCGGAGCGTTCGCCGGCGCCAGCCCCTTCAGCTCGCGATAGCGCTGCAGGGTGCTTTCGATCTCGGCCTTCAACGCCTGCTGCTGCTGCGCGAACCCGGCCAGCAGTCGCTGCTGGGATTGCAGCTGCGCGTGCCGCTGACGGATTGCCTCGGCCTGCTTCTCGGCCACCGGGGCGCCCCCCAGTTCGCGGTCGCCGGCGGCCGACAACAGCGCCACCAGCGATTCACGCATGCTGGCCACGTTGTACTCGGCCGTCTTGAGGTTGTTGTCCAGCACTTCCTGGCGTTCGGCGAACACCCGGCGCAGGTCGTCTTCGCTGCCATAGGTGGACAGCATGGCCTGCTCGGTGCGCTGGCGGGTCTGCACGGCCATCAGGTCCAGCTGCTGCTGCGCCGCGGCCGTGCTGGCCTCGGCGCGCTCGGCGTCGGTCAACGCGCGCTGGACCTGCGCGTTGCGCAGGCCGCTCTTCGCATTGAACTCCTCGCGGGCGTGGTTGACCGCATCGGCCGGCAGCGAATCACTGCAGATCCGTTCCTTGCCCTCGTTCCAGCAGTACAGCTTCTTCTCCACCTTGCCGGGGTCGCGCGACTGCGCCGGCACGGTGAACGGCACGGCCAGCAGCAGGCCGGTGAAGAGAACAGCAGGAACGCGGGACATGGCCTTTCCCCTGGGTGGTCAGCGGGTCGAACGAACGCCGTACTGGGCCCGGTAGGCTTCCAGCGGCTGCCGGTAGCCCACAAGTTCCGGGTTGCCGGAGGCGAAATCAAGCAGGTCGGCCAGCGACGCCACGGCGATCACCGGGATGCCTGCTTCTTCGGCCACCGACTGCGCGGCCGAGCGGCGGTCGGATTCCGAGGCGATCTCCTGACGGTCCAGCGCCACCACGATGCCGGCCGGGGTACCGCCGGCGCCGCGGATGATGGCCAACGCCTCGCGGATCGCGGTACCGGCGGTGATCACGTCGTCGACGATCAGCACGCGCTTGCCATTCATGTCGGCGCCGATCAGCTGGCCGCCTTCACCATGGTCCTTGGCTTCCTTGCGGTTGAACGACAGCGGCAGGTCACGGCCGCGCTGGGCCAGCTCGCAGGCCATCGCGGTGGCCAGCGGAATGCCCTTGTAGGCCGGGCCGAACACCACGTCGTACTTGATCCCGGTGGCGTCGATGGCATCGGCGTAGCAGGCGCCGAGCTGGGACAGCAGCGAACCGGAGTCGAAGCGGCCGGCGTTGAAGAAATAGGGGCTCAGGCGGCCGGACTTGAGGGTGAACTGGCCGAAGCGGAGGGCGTCGGCGGTCAAGGCCAGCTGCAGGAAACGGTGGCGGTGGTCGCTCATCAAAATTCGATTCATCTTCATTTGGAGCACAAATCCTAATCCAGCTGGGCGTTTCGCGCTCGTTTGCCCCGCCGTGAAGGCCCGCCCGGGGGCCGCCGGCAGACTGCGCAGCCCCGCAGGCAACCGGTATGCTTGCCCGGTTTCCCGCCGCAGGTTCCCCCGCATGCGCACCACCAGTGCCCGAGGACGGGTACTCAAACGCGGAGAATGTTTGGGCGGCCTCGCACCGAGACCGGGCAAGGCGCTATCTGCGGCCATAGTTACCCGGCAGACGCGGTCGTCCGTATCCGAGCATGCGATCGCCCCGAGACACCCCGTACGCCGCGCAATCAGGAAGCCACCCGTGATGCACGTTGTGGCGCACTTCGCCGTGACATCGGGCAAGCTGCTGGCTGGTCTGGAGGCGTATGCGGTCTTGGATGGTATCCGATACGCCGCTGCCGCCGTTGGTGACGCACGGCCGTGATCTCCAACCCTCGGTACGCCCCCCGAGGTTACTGCTAGCGGCGTAGGGTGGGTAAGTGATGCGATGGGTTTAAACGCTACCCAGTTGTTACCCGCCGACGGTTACGGTGCCGCTACAAGGGCCGCGACCGCACATCGGCGGCTCGTTTCCCCAGTTGCTGCCAGGACGGTCCATTCCGCCATTTCCGCCTGCGGCGCCACTGCCACCGCCATCGCCACCGCCACCTCCTTCGTCAATAGGTACGGGAAGGGCTCCTTCGCGCGGCGTCTGACCTTCGCCCACCCAGTTTGATTCAAAGTTCTCGTGATAGACGGTGCAATGCGTTGGATTACAGATCTGATAAGTGGTCCCTGTTGCCCAGGCGAAAAGGGGGACGTAGTCGATTGGCGCACGAGAATCTTTGATGATCTCCAGCGTTTTTCCGTCCGGTACTGGCGACTCCACTCTACAGTCCGTGCAGAAGTATGGTCCTCGCTCAAAGGCCAATGTGCTTGCGGCAACTGCAAGTCCTGCAGCAACCAGCAGGATGAGTATTGCGTTTCGTTGCGAGATGCGGAGTCCGGTCCTACCTGCAGCACGAGTCATGTATCTGATTTCCTTTTCTTATGGCAAGCGACAGTTGTTGTGCGCTCAGTGCTTTGTCCAATGTGCTTACTTGCTGAACTGGAACCACCGACGGATCTGCGATACGAACAGCTTCAAAGTAGGCTCTGCTCGTAACTGGGTCCTCATCGATCAGTACGCCAGCGTGGTAGGCATTGCCAAGTTGTAGAAGTGCATCCACGCTTCCTTGGTTGACCATCTCTTCCAGATAGCCAACGGCTCTTTGTTTGTAATCTTTCACGCGATCAGGATCGCGTAGGAGTTCTGCGCGTCCGCCAAGAGCGGACTCTGAATCCGCGGCATAGAGGAGCCGCGCTCCTATATTTCCTTGCTCTGCTGCAAGCGCTAACCACTTGCTGGAACTGAATTCGTTCTCCACAGAAAGGTCGCCGCACGCGGCCACCACATCCTCCGGTGCGTGAAGTGCGCTGCCTCTTGATGCACGCCTGCTGATATTCGCGCATTCATTGAGCTTGAGAAAAATTCCATAGGATGCGGTGGCGTCTCCGGCTGCGGCCTGCGGAGTGAGTTCCGCTATGACCTTGTCAACGGTCCCGGTTGGGACTCGGCCGAAATCTTCAACTGCGAAAGCTCTTCCGGACAGTTGCCGCACGCGAACTGCCCTGTTTGCCGGCGATTGTGGTGACGAGGCTGCAACAGCGGAGGTTGATGTACTCGAAGAATGTCCAGTGGCTGGTGCAGATGAAGTGGCAGTAGTGTTCTTGCGCTCTGCCTCCGTTGTGTCTTTAGCCGTTGAGTAATGCCAGATGCCTGACCCGATCAAGATCATGGATGCAGATAGAACGAAAAATGTACTTCTTCGATGCATTACGTTCCTTTGGGTTGAAGATCGAAGGTTTGGCGCCACGTTGCACATCAACAAACGGAAGGGATTGGCGCTTGATGACCGTTTGGTTGGTGCGGTGCGCAAGCTCTCGATTGGTACTTAGAAGTTCTCAGGTCAGCGGGGCGCTGTACATAGTGGTTTCTTCTGGCATTTCGTAGGAAAACCTCGCATTGACGTTGCTCTGGAAGTCAGAGTTGGTCCTTTCGGTTTGAGCTGGCAATAGACGGGCTTTGGTCCGTCGCTGCCGAGTTCCGAGGCCCCTGGTTTGGCAGATGCCAATGAAATAGCGCTTTCACGGCTGGTACGCCGTCTATTGCCCACCATCCGCCGCGTCTCAGGCGGTGCGACTGGGCCGGAGCACGATCGTGGTTCTTTCACCACGTTGGCGGCTTCATGAAAATTCCCGTTTTGCGCTCTCCGCGGCCGGTGTACCCGATTGCAGAAGCGTTGCTGGTTCATGGGATTGTGGTTGTTGACACGATGAGGACGCACGCCCAGCGCCTGGCTCAGGAGCTCCGGGACGTGCTCGGGATTGAACCGGCAGATTCCGAGCGAGAGAACGCCGACTTCTTGCTTCACCTGTCGTGCGACGTAGAGCCCGTGAACGAATATGGCTGGATGGACTACTACGTCCACAGTGGGGTCTGCCCGGTAGATGCCATGGACGCGAAGGAGCTGGTGCGTACCGCTGTCCGTCAGTGGGGCATGGCCAGGAAGCCCGACTACTTCATCGCCCGGGTGGCCTCCGATCGGTAGCATTGGAGCGCAGCCGGAAGTAGGCTTGCCGACGCAATGTGTTGGTACACAGCGCCTGAAGCAGTTGGTACTGGTGTTGGTACGGAAGGCACTAAGCCCAATAGACCTCATTTAAGAACAATAGGTTACCGTGACTTTTCGCATCATCAGTTTCAACGCCAATGGCATTCGTTCGGCCGCAACCAAGGGCTTCCTCGACTGGTTCCGGGCCCAGGACGCCGACGTCCTGTGCATCCAGGAAACCAAGGCCCAGGAAGACCAGCTGACCGACCCGATGTTCCGCCCGGACGGCCACCACTGCTTCTACCGCGACGCCATCACCAAGAAGGGCTACAGCGGCGTGGCCATCTACAGCAAGCGCGAGCCGGACCAGGTCATCACCTCGCTGGGCTGGGCCCCGTTCGACGACGAAGGCCGCTACATCGAGGCCCGCTACGGCAACCTCAGCGTGGTCTCCTTCTATATCCCGTCCGGCAGCTCGGGCGACCTGCGCCAGGGCTTCAAGTTCGAAGTGATGGAATGGCTGCGGCCGATCCTTGAAGAGTGGGCGCGCAGCGGCCGCGACTACGTGCTGTGCGGCGACTGGAACATCGTCCGTTCAGCACTGGACATCAAGAACTGGAAGTCCAACCAGAAAAATTCCGGCTGCCTGCCGGAGGAGCGCGACTGGCTCAACGCCCTGTGCGCCGACCACGGCCAGGCCACCGATGTCGCCGCCGGTCGCGGCTGGGCCGATGCCTACCGCCTGCTCAACCCCACCGGCGAGGACTACACTTGGTGGAGCAACCGCGGCGCCGCCCGTGCCAACAATGTCGGTTGGCGCATCGACTACCAGTTCATCACCCCGGGCCTGCGTGAGCGCCTGCGCAGCTGCTCGATCTACCGCGACGAGCGCTTCTCCGACCACGCCCCGTTCACCGTGGACTACGACCTGTGACCGAGGCGGCCACGCCGGCCAGCTACAAGGGCTGGGCCGGGATCAAGCGCGCCTTCGGTACGCCCTCGGCACTGACCATGGCCATGCTCGGCTTCGGCAGCGGCCTGCCATTCCTGCTGATCGCCTCGCAGACCCTGTCCACCCGCCTGCGTGATGTCGGCCTGGACCTGGGCAGCATCGGCCTGATCAGCCTGGCCAGCTTCTTCTACCTGCTCAAGTTCCTGTGGGCGCCGCTGCTGGACCGCTATGCCTTCCCGCTGCTCGGCGGACTGGGACGCCGGCGCTCGTGGCTGCTGGTATCGCAGGTGATGCTGCTGGTCGGCCTGGTGGCGTTGGCATTCGTACGCCCCGAGCAGGGGGTGTGGCCGCTGGTGGCGTGGGTGCTGGTGGCCTCGTTTGCCGGCGCCACCCAGGATTCGGCGGTCGATGCCTACCGTATCGAGATCGCCCCGCAGACCGCCCAGGCCGCACTGGCCGCCACCTATACGCTGGGCTACCGGATCGGCCTGATCCTGGCCGGGGCCGGCGCGCTGTACCTGGCCCAGTTCGAAGGCTGGATCGTTGCCTACCTGGCGATGGCCGCGCTGATGCTGCTGCCGATCATCACCACCCTGCTGTGCGCCGAACCGGAACGTCCGGCCACCACCGTGCAGCGGCGCATCGACGTGGCCGAAGCGTTCGTGCAGCCGATCACCAGCTTCTTCAGCCGCAATGGCGTGGCGCTGGCCCTGGTGTTGCTGGCGTTCGTCGGGTTGTTCAAGTTCCCCGACCAGGTCATCGGGGTGATGGCCGGTCCGTTCTATCTCGACTCGGGCTTCGACAAGGCCGACATCGCCACGGTGTCCAAGCTGTTCGGCGTGTGGATGGGCATCGGCGGCGCGTTCCTCGGCGGCATCGCGGTGGCGGCCTTCGGCTTCCGTCGCATGCTGCTGGTCGCCGCGCTCGGCGTCGCGCTGTCCAATCTGGCCTTCCTGCTGATGGCGCACAACCCGGGCAAGCTGTGGGCGTTCTACGCTGCGCTCAGTGCCGACAACCTGTTCCAGGGCTTCGCCGGCACCGTGCTGGTGGCCTTCATGTCCTCGCTCACCGACCGCAATTTCACCGCCACCCAGTACGCGCTGCTGGTGTCGCTGGCCAACCTGCCCGGCAAGTTCGTCGGTGGTGTGTCCGGCTATATCGTGGAAGCCACGTCGTACAGCACGTTCTTCATCCTCAGCTCGATCACCGTGGTGCCGACGCTGCTGCTGCTGGCGTGGCTGTGGCCGCGCATCGTCGACCGGACCCCGCCACCGGCGGCCTGATTGCCTGCCCGCCCGGTCTGCGGGATCATCGCCCCGACGCGCCGAGGGGGCGGTGCCTTGCGAACGGGGAAGTGAGCATGGCCGACGTTGTGCTGCGGGACCTGGACCCGCTGCTGCTGGAACGCATCCGCCGGGTCGCCGTGGCCCGCGGCTGGACCCATGAACAGACCTGCGCCGCGCTGCTGGAGCAGGGGCTGTTCAGTAGTGAACTGGAGGTCCGCTCCGGCTTCGGCGATCCCGAAGTTGACGCACTCTCTGATGCCATCGCCGCGCTGCAGGCCCTGCCGGCAGGGCAGGGCTTCGATTGATCTGATCGCCACTCGCCGGGCATGGCCCGGCGCTACCACGTGCTTTTGTAGAGTCGAGCCATGCTCGACTGCTTCTGCTCACGCCAGATGGATCGCACCCAGGATCCGCGGCCCCTTGGCCCCGGTCACGCTCGGCAGGTTGCCGGCCAGTCCGTCCAGCGTCCGCTGTGCCAGCCACGCAAACCCCATCGCTTCCACATACTCCGGGTCCAGCCCATGCACCGCGCTGGACTCCACCTGCACGCCCGGCAGCCGTGCGCTCAGCCGCTTCATCAGCTGCCGGTTGCGCACGCCGCCGCCGCACACCAGCAGCCGGCGGGTCTGCGGCTGCTGCGCCAGCAGCGCGTCGGCCACCGTCGCCACGGTCAGTTCCAGCAGGGTGGCCTGCACGTCGGCGGCGGCGAACTGCCCTTCCCCCATGTGCGCCTCGGCCCAGGCCAGGTGGAACTGTTCGCGGCCGGTGCTCTTCGGCGGCGGCAGATCGAACCAGGGGTCCGAACGCCAACCGGCCAGCAGGCTGTCATCCACCGCACCGCTGGCCGCGTAGGCGCCGTCGGCATCGAAGGTGCGGCCGGTGTGGCGCTGGCACCAGGCATCCATCAGCGCGTTGGCCGGGCCAGTATCAAAGCCACGCACCTGGCCCTCGCGCGGGATCAGGGTCAGGTTGGCGATACCGCCCAGGTTGAGCACCGCACGGTCCTCGTCGGCCGCACCCAGCATGCCCAGGTGGAAGGCCGGCATCAGCGGCGCGCCATGGCCCCCGGCCGCCACGTCGCGGCGGCGGAAGTCGCTTACCGTGGTGATCCCGGTCAGTTCGGCGATGCGGTTGCCATCGCCCAGCTGTACGGTGAACGCTGGGTCGGCCAGTGGCCGATGGCGCACGGTCTGGCCGTGCGAGCCGATCGCACGCACCTGGCGGCGGTCCACGCCGGCCTCGGACAGCAGCTGGTTGGCGGCCTCGGCGAAGTGGATGGCGATCCGCGCATCCAGCTCGCCCAGTTCCTCCAGCGAGTTCAGCGGACCGCCTTCGCCCAGCGCCACCAGGCGTGCGCGCAGCACCGGCTCCCAGCGGGCGGTCAGCCCGTGCACGAAGCGGCAGCCCCCGCTGTCGGGGAACTGCACCAGCGCGGCATCGATGCCGTCGGCGCTGGTGCCCGACATCAGGCCAAGGTACAGGGGGGCGTCAGTGTCGGCAGTGGTGTTCATGGCGGGCATAAAAAAAGGACGCGGCAAGCTTGGGCTGCCGCGTCCTTCTTCGTCAACGCAGGGGCTCAGCCGCGCTTGCGGCCGGTCGCCTGCTTGTCCTTGGCGCTGGCCACCTCGGGGGCGGCCTCGTCGCGGCTGGTCGGTGCCGGGCTGGCATCGGCGTAGATCAGCTTCTCCATGCCCTGGATGCGGGCCATCGCCGGCGCGGTCTGTGCGCGGAAGGCCACCAGCTCGGCACCCTTCAGCGGCTCCGGCGGCGGCATGGTCACGGTCAGCGGGTTGCGGTGCTCGCCGTTGACGCGGAATTCGTAGTGCAGGTGCGGGCCGGTGGCCAGGCCGGTCGAGCCGACATAGCCGATCACCGTGCCCTGCGCCACGCGCTGGCCGGTCTTGATGTTGGCAAAGCGCGACATGTGCCCGTACAGGGTGGTGTGGCCGCGGCCATGGTCGAGGATCACCACGTTGCCGTAGCCACGCTGCACGCCGGCAAACTGCACGCGGGCGTCGCCGGCGGCCATGATCGGGGTGCCGGTACGCGCGGCGTAGTCCACGCCCTTGTGCATGCGCATCTTGCCCAGCACCGGGTGCTTGCGCGCGCCGAAGGTCGAGCTCAGCCGTGCGAACGGGATCGGCATGCGGATGAAGCTCTTCTTCAGCGAACGGCCGTTGATGTCGTAGTACTCGGACTTGCCGTTGCGGTCGAAGCGGAAGCCGGAATAGGTCTTGCCGCCGGTGGTGAAGGTCGCCGCCAGGATCTTGCTGGTGTCCACCTTCTCGCCTTCGCGCCAGGTTTCATCCATCACCACGCTGAAGCGGTCGCCCGGCTGCAGGTCCTTGGAGAAGTCGATGTCGTACTTGAAGATGTCGTCTGTCATCGTCGCGATCGCCGACGGCGACAGCCCGGCCCGGCGCGCGGCCGCATACAGCGAACTGGTGATTTCGCCGCTGGTGACCACCGTGCGCGTGGAGGTCTCGCGCTGGGTCACCTTCTCCTTGATGTCATCGCCGGCCAGGCTCAGCTCGACCCGGTTGTCGGCATCGCGGTCGAAGCGGATGCTGCGCAGGTCGCCGGACAGCGGCATGTCGAAGGCGATCTCGGCGCCCGGGCGAAGCTTGGTCAGCGCCTCGCGCGCGCCGGGGTGGTCCAGTACCCGGTGCAGGGTGGTGGCCGGGATACCGGCTTTGTCGAACAGATCACTCAGGGTCTGGCCGCGCTGTACGCGCAGCACCTGCCAGCTGTCACCGGGCACCTGTTGCTGGCGGGCCAGGGCCAACGGCGGCAACGGCAGCGCCAGGCTGGTATGGCTGTCGGCGAAGGGCGCATCGATGGTGTGCGAGAAGCCGGGGACGATCGTCGCCACCAGCGCACCGATGGTCGCGAACAGGCTGGCATGCATCCAATGGCGCCGGGTCCAGCGTTCATTGAAGGCGGCGGGAAGGTGTTGCCTGAGCTTCCGATGCAGGGCGTTGTCGTGCAGGACGTGGAGGCGTTCCTGGAAGCGCTGCTTGCGTGCGCGCCCTTGTTCGGAATTGTGCATCGGCGATTTTTCCTGACGGCCCGGGAGCGCGGGCCTAAACGCCGGTTACCATAGACACCTGAGAAAACCGCGTCAAACCCTTGTGCCCATTGGCTTTTGTGAAGCCAATCGGGTTAACTTTGCTTTAACACCCCACACAAGAATCGGCGTTGCCGGGAGTAGTCACGTGTCCTCGATTGAAGAAGCCCTTGCCCTGATCGGCCGTGGTGCCGACGAGATCCTCAAGCTCGAGGATCTGCGTGCGCGCCTGCAGGAAGGCCGTCCGCTGCGGATCAAGGCCGGCTTCGACCCCACCGCTCCCGACCTGCACCTGGGCCATACGGTGCTGCTGAACAAGATGCGTCAGTTCCAGGACCTTGGCCACCAGGTCATCTTTCTGATCGGCGACTTCACGGGCATGATCGGCGACCCGTCCGGCAAGAGCCTGACCCGCAAGCCGCTCAGCCGTGAGGACGTGCTGGCCAACGCCCGCACCTATGAGGAGCAGGTGTTCAAGGTGCTGGACCGCAGCCGTACCGAAGTCCGCTTCAATTCGGAGTGGTTCGGCAAGATGGGTGCGGCCGACATGATCCGCCTGGCCGGCCAGCACACCGTGGCGCGCATGCTCGAGCGCGACGACTTCGCCAAGCGCTATGCCGCCCAGCAGTCCATCGCCATCCACGAGTTCCTGTACCCGCTGGTGCAGGGCTACGACTCGGTGGCCCTGGAAGCGGACGTCGAGCTCGGCGGTACCGACCAGAAGTTCAACCTGCTGATGGGCCGTGGCCTGCAGGAACACCATGGCCAGAAGCCGCAGGTGGTGCTGACCATGCCGCTGCTGGAAGGCCTGGACGGCGTCAACAAGATGTCCAAGTCGCTGGGCAACTACATCGGCATCAGCGAGCCGGCCATCGACATCGTCACCAAGACCATGAAGGTGGACGACACCCTGATGTGGCGCTGGATCGAGCTGCTGTCGTTCGACATCAGCCAGGCCGAAGCGGTGCAGCTGCGCGAGCAGGTGGCCAATGGCGGCCTCAACCCGCGCGTGGTCAAGCTGCGCCTGGCGCGTGAACTGGCGACCCGCTTCCACGACGCCGCCGCGGCCGAGCAGGCCATTGCCGGCTGGGAAGCGGCGGTGACCGGGCAGGGCGACATCACCCAGCTGCCGCTGCAGGACGTGGCGATCCCGGCCGAGGGCCTGCGGATTGCAGCGCTGCTGACCGCGGCCGGGCTGACCCCGAGCAACTCCGAAGCCAACCGCAAGCTCAAGGAGCGCGCGGTGAAGGTCGACGGCGAAGTAGTGGAAGATGGCCAGCAGGTGCTGCAGCCGGGCTTCGAAGGCCTGCTGCAGGTCGGCAAGCGCACCTTCGCCCGCGTGCGCCTGGTCGCTGTCTGAGACAAAGGAAGGGCCGGCGCCAGCCGGCCCTTCCTTATGTCCTGTAGGGCCGAAGGCAACGGCAGGAGCCGTTGCCAACGTCGCTTGCGACGGCCCGCAGGGGGCCGGGCAGGACGCCCGGCATAGCCCGCGCTCGGCTGCTCTTCACGGGATCCTCCCGCAGTGCGATGCATGAACGGATGCAACATCCGTTGAAAAAAATCGCCACACCCCCTTCACAAATGATGCAGATGGGGACATACTTCTCCTCCCACGTCGCAGGGGTCGCCACCAAGGGGCTTCAGCGACAACAGGGCGCCCACCACCGCCGAACGAGATGATCGAACGAAGGTGTTGACAGACTGAAAAAGTCTGACATAATGGGC